>JAPKZP010000262.1 GCA_026393735.1 Acidobacteriota bacterium | reverse complement strand
TTGTCGGCGATGTTCTCGCCGAGCGTCAGTTCGCCGTTCACCTTCAAGCCCGGCAGCGCCTCGTACGCCGAGAACTGGGCGACGAGCTTGTCGGTGCGCCTCTTGTACTCGGCTGCGTCCTTCCCGGTCCACCAGTCGCGCATCGTGCCGGTGCCGTCGAACTGGCGGCCCTGGTCGTCGAAGCCGTGGCCCATCTCGTGGCCAATCACTGCGCCGATCCCCCCGTAGTTCACGGCATCGTCGGCGGCCATGTTGAAGAACGGCGGCTGGAGGATCGCTGCCGGAAACACGACTTCGTTGCGGATCGGGTTGTAGTAGGCGTTCACCGTCTGCGGCGTCATCCCCCACTCCTCGGGATCGACAGGCTTCCCGACTTTCGCGAGCTGGAACTCGGATTCGGCGGCCAGCGCACGCATCATGTTGCCGACGAGGTCATCGGCTTTGACCGTCACCTTCGAGTAGTCGCGCCACTTGTCCGGATACCCGACCTTCGGCCTGAACGCGGCCAGCTTCTGCTGCGCCTGCTTTTTCGTCTCGGGACTCATCCACTCGAGGCGGTCGATGCCGTCGCGGTACGCCAGGCGCAGGTTCTCGACGAGGCGCTCCATGCGCGCCTTGGCCTCGGGCGGAAAATAGCGGGCGACGTACAGCTTGCCGACCATCTCGCCGAGGTTGCCGTTGATCGCGTTCACGGCCCGCTTCCAGCGCGGCTGGTTCTCGGGCGTGCCGCGCAGCGTCTTCCCGTAGAACTGGAACCGCGCGTCCACGAACGCCTTGCCGAGGAACGGCGCGAAGCCGCGAATGAGCGACGCCCTGAGATACGGCTTCCAGCGATCCACCGGCCATTCGCCGACCGCCGCGGCCATCGCCTTTGCGTAGCTGGGCTGCCCGACGATGACGGCCGGCGCGGAGGCGACGCCGAGTTCGGCCGCCCACGCGCTCCAGTCGAAGCCGGGGAACTCGCGCGCGAGGTCGGTTACCGCGACCTTGTTGTACATCTTCACCACGTCGCGCGTTTCGACGTTGGTCCACTGGGCCTTCGCCAGGTGGGTCTCGATGGCCATAATGTCGGCCGCGGTCGATTCAGGCGCGGGCTGCCCGCCGAGCTTCAGCATCGCGGTGAGGAACGTGACGTATTCCGCCCGGTATGCCGCAAGCTTCGCGTCGTCTTTAAGGTAGTAGTCGCGGTCGGGCATCCCGAGGCCGCCCTGGTACGCGAAGAACGTGTTGGTCTTCGGATCCTTGAAGTCACCCTCGACGAACACCTGGATCGGCGTGTCGCACTCGATCTTCGAGAGGCGGGCGAACTGGCGCGCGAGGTCGGCCTTCGACTGGATGGCGTCGATGGCGGCCAGGCCCTGCGCAAGCGGCGTGATGCCAAGCGTTTCGACCTTCGCCTCGTTCATGAAACTCTTGTAGAAGTCCCCGATTTTCTGGCTCTCAGAGCCCGGCGCGCCGGGTGCCTTCGCCGCGTCCTCGATGATGGCGCGCAGGTCGGCCTGCGACTTGTCCAGCAGCATGTCGAACGCGCCGTACGACGCCTTGTCGGCGGGAATGGGTGTCTTCGCGAGCCAGCCGCCGTTGACGTAGCGGAAGAAGTCGTCCTGGGCCCGAACGGCCTTGTCGAACGCCGTCACGTCGATCCCCGCCGTCAGCGGTGTGCCGGACGGTCCCTGCGCGGCGACCGTTGCCATAAAGGCAACTGCCACGATGCTCCATGCCATGAGTCGCTTCATCACGTGTCCCCTTCGCGGCCAGAGCGGCCGAAAAGCCCAGCGTAGCACGAAGGCGAATCGGAGGCGGCGGGCGAAGAGATGGGCCCAAGCCGGCGCATGACTGACAGCCGCCGGGCGTGATGTCTGGGCCTGTGGAACACGCCCTTCGAAAACCTCTCCCGGAGGGGTTATCCAGCTTGAAAACCTCTCCGGGAGCGGTTTCGCGGCGGGAGAAGTTTCGCGGAGTGGGACCCGGGGTTCTCCGCTATCGCGCTGAGTGTGAGGAGTTTAGACGCCAAGACCGGCGAGGTTCTCCTGCCGTCTCGGGTGTTTTCCCGATCCAGATCGGGACTTTCTCCCGGGGAGTCGGGACATCCACCCGATGCGAAGAGGCCGCCCCGTGCCGTAACTTATCCATAGACAGTGCGAGTGAGACAGCGCGAGCGGGCGCGCGTGAGATTGATAACCGACGTGGACTCATAGAAGGAAGGCAGGCGTATCATGGCACACACGGGCGGCACCAAGGTCAACTACGGGTTCTACTGGAGCGCGAAGGCGTGGGACATGGCCATGATTCCGGCCGAGGGCGGGCTGCTCCCCGGCGGGTCCGACAACTT
>JAPKZP010000698.1 GCA_026393735.1 Acidobacteriota bacterium | reverse complement strand
GTGGTGCTGTTCCTCGGCACCAATCCCTCGGCGGCAACGCTGTCGTACGCGCCAGTCCTGTCTGGCGAGGGCGGCATTGCGATCTTCCCGGATCTGAAGGTCAGCGTGAACGGCGAAGGCTACACCCTCGTCGCGACGGCCGGGCAGGCACTGCCGGCCGTGTCCAGTCCCTTCAACGCGATCACGCCCTGCGATCGGCTCGTCGTCACGAGCACCGCGGACACGGCGGCCTGCGGAACGCTGCGGGCGGCGATCACCGAGGCAAACTCCCACGAAGGGCTGGACACGATCACGTTCAACATCCCGGGAGCCGTCCCGCACGTCATCGCGCCGCTGACGCCGCTGCCGGCCATCAGCGAAGCGGTCGTCATCGACGGCACGAGCGATCCGCACTACGAACTCGATCTCGAGCCGGCGATTACGATTGACGGCAATGCCGTGGCAGGCGAAGGCCTGCAGCTCATGGCTGGCGCCTCGACCATCAAGGGCTTCAACATCATCAGGTTCCACGGGGCCAGCGGGTACGCGATTCACGTGCTGGCCGCCGCGGGCGGGAGCGTCATCGAGAAGAACTACATCGGCACGGATCGCACGCACGCGCCTGGGCTCGGCAACATCATTGGAGTCCGGCTCAACTACCCGAACACAGTCACCGTCCGCGACAACACGATCTCCGGCAACGCAGCCGAGGGAATCCTGTTGGTCGGCGGGGCGGGCAACGTGATCCGGAACAACTTTATCGGGACGGTGCCCGGCGGCCTATCAGCCGTGCCCAACGGGAGCAACGGCATCACCCTGTATGACGGGTCACAGAACACGGTTATCCGTGACAACGTGATTTCGGGGAATGGCATCGGGCTCCCGGGCGAAGCCAACCGGTGGGGCATCGAGATTCAGCAGAGCGGCGGGCTTGCGTTCGTGGCGGGCACGCAGTTCCTGCACAACACCATCGGTCTGAGCTCTGCAGGTGCGGCGCTGCCGAATCTCTCCGGAGGCATCAGCGCCAACGCGGCTGGCGTGACCATCATCGGCACGCCGGCGGACGGCAATGTCATTGCCGGCAACTCGGGCATCGGTGTCCTGGTGATCGCCGGGACGGCCACGATCAGGGGCAACAGCATCTACGACAACGACGGGATCGGCATCGATCTCGGAGCGGACGGCGTGACGGTCAACGACCCGGGCGACGGGGATGCTGGCCCGAACGGTCTGCAGAATTCCCCGGTGCTCAGCAACGCGACGACGGCCGGAGTCGATTTCGCGCTGTCCGCGCCGGATCCGAACTACACGTACGAGTTCTTCTCGAGTCCCGCGTGTGACCCGACCGGCTTCGGGGAAGGCAGGACCCTCCTCGGAAGCTGGACGGCCGGCCCAACCGGCACGGCGATGTTCTCGCTGGACGCCGCTGTGGGGTCGTTCATCACGGCGACCGCGACCGATGCGTCCGGGAACACGTCGGAGTTCTCGAACTGCATCCCGGTCCCGGGGCCGCTGACTTCCGTCATCACGTCCGCGAGTCCGCAGCCCGTGGCCGCCGGATTCGGACAGATGTTGACTGTCAGAGGTACCAACCTCCAGGCGACTGCCGCGGGAGACGTGCTCTTCTCTCAGGGCGGCGGAGAGGTGGCGGCCAGCTACATGTGGGGCGCCAACTCCACGATGGCCATTGTTCGCCTGCCGGAAACGCTGACGCCTGGGTTGCCGACGTCCGTCCGGTTGAAGAACGGTCCCGGAACGGCGTTCTCGAATTCGTTCCCCATCACAGTGTCCCTGACGCCGGGCGCACCGGTGCTGGCGGCACTGCTCGGCGCCTGCAACACCGGAACGGAGACCAACGTGACGTCCGTCTCGTCCGGCCAGCAGGTCTACGTGCTGGCGGACGGCGTGGATTCGTCCGGCACGACCTTCGTCTGGACCTCGCCCCTCGGCACCGTGCTGACGACGCCTGGGTCTTCCACCACAGGCGG
>JAPKZP010000796.1 GCA_026393735.1 Acidobacteriota bacterium | reverse complement strand
CTCGGTCTCGGGCAGCTCCTGCTCGATGTTTGACGCCACCTGGCTGTACGGGAAGCCGATCGCACCCGGGTAGGGGGCGGCCGGCACGATGCGAACGAGCTTGCCCATCATGCTGTCCTCTGTGCGGGTACGCGAACGTCCACCACGATCTCGATGTTCAGGCCGGGCAGCGTTGGCTCGCCCCACTGGACGATCTCGCCGAACGCGACGGCAGCGACATAGCTGTTCTGGACGATGGTCGAGAGGCCCAGCAGCCGGCCTGAATGCCAGGCCGGGACGATCTTGTTCTGCAGGCTCCACGCCACGGCGGCTGCCCGGATGAGGTCCTGCGAGCCATCGAGCACGATGGCGACCGGGAAGCGGGCAGTGTAGACGTCCGCCGAGAGATCCTCCGTGATCTCGAAGCCCGGCGGGAAGACCACGGCCGCCGGAACCATGAGCGGCGGAGCGCCGTCCGGATCGGCCGTGGCCTCACGAATGCCGGCCATCGATCCGAACTTGGCCGCGATGGCGTCGGCGATGACCTTCCAGTCGGGATCAGCCATGAGCGGCCTCCGCGATGTTGCGCCGCAGGCCCGCCAGGATGGCGTCCTCCGCGGCTTTGGTGCTGGCCGCGGCTGCATCCGCCGCCCACGGCTGGGCGTTCATGCCACGCGAGAACGCGGCGAAGGTCTTGCCCAAGGCGCCGTACCGACTCTGCTTGTACGAGCCGCGGCTGGTCGTCGAGCGCGCCTTGGGGCCAAAGAGGGAACCGAAGCGGGAGCCGACTCCGGCCGTTGTGCCGTAGGCCGGGAACGTGAGCACCCGGGCGTGTTCCGGGTAGATCAGGCCTGCTGAACGGGTCGCGTGGATCCGCCTGTGGCGGCCCCCCTCGAGGGAGTAGCCGCCGGCGCGCTGACCGAACTTGGCACCGCCGGCCGAATACTGATTGCGCAGCCCAAGGCCGGTGCCGGTGTTGAGGAACAACGCGGCCATGAAGCCCTCGCGGAATCGACCCGAGCCGCGCGGGCCAGCGTTCCCGTAGACGCCCCACTTCGCGGCGTGGATGTGGGTCCCGATTGAGCGGCTGGCCGAACCGGTCGCCTTCTTGATCCGGCTTCGCTGTGCGCCCGCGACGATATCCAGCCCGTCCTGGAGCGGCTGGCGGACCAGCTTCTTGAAGTCGGACAGCGTGAGCGTGCGCTTGGCCATCTCCTCGACGCCGCGCAGCGTGAACTGGAAGACGGCCATCAGTTGTAGCTCCAGTTGCGATAGACCTCGTCCAGATAGGCCCGCTCTTCGGGTGACATGTGCCGGAGCACCACAGTCGTCCCGAAGGTCGTGGTCCCCACGAGGTTGTTGTCGCCCGACTTCTTGCCGCGGTGGTAGCGCGCCACGATGTGGTGCGCGATCTCCGCGACGTCGCCCAGAACCGCAGCGAAGCCGGCCTTGCCCGTGAGCTTCACGGTTCGCTTGCCCGGGTAGACGTGGTAGTACGCGCTGGCGCCGGTCGGGAAGTCGCTGAACTCGATCGAGGTGAACGGCCAGCCCGGATCCGGCTGCGCCGGATCGAGGAAGTAGTCCGCCGGGTCGATCAGCTCATAGGCGCCGCCGGTGTAGCCGGCGAGCTCGAGCTTTGTGACGGACTGCAGGCCGATCGGCACGGGCAGGACCATGCCGCCCTTGCGGGCGTCCTTCCCGTCGAAGTAGTAGACCTCGTCATCGATGTCGCCGACGAACCGCCGCCCGGTGATCGAATCGAGCGTCCGTCCCACCGCAGCGATGAAGTCGACCAGGAGCGGATCGTCTTCCGAGTCGGTGATGCCGAGGCGGTACTTCACCGATGCCAGGCTGACGACGCCCGTCTCGATGCCACCCTGGAACTCGGCGCTGTAGACGCTGTAGTCGCCGGGCAGCGCCGGTACCGCGGTCGAGTACCGGACGCGGTACCAGTCGCCAGCCACGCCCGTGTCATCGATGAACGGGTAGGCCACCTGCAACGTGACGATGGCGCCCGTGCCGACCTCAGCGAAGCCGACGCCACCACCGGCGGGCGATCGCTCCACTCGGTAAAGGGCGCCCGCGCCGTACATGGCCAGCTGTTCGTCGGGGTTTTCGATAGTGACCAGGATCGGGTTTGCCATCGGAGACCTCTACGGCTCGGACTTGTGCGAAGCGCCCCCGGGGCGATCCTCGTGGGCGTGTCCGCCGGGCAACTGGCGGCGACTGAACGCCACCGCGGCGGCCAGGTATGCAACTGCCTTCGGCGCGATGCTGCCGACCGTCCGCTGGCCGGTCCGGACAAACTCGAGCAGACCCCGGATCGAGTCGGAAGCGACCCTCTCGAGGCCCCTGACGATCGAAAGGACGTCGAGGATGTCACCGAGGCTGTCCGTCCCAATCCGCATGAGCGCGACCGCGCGCCCAGCAGACTCCACGAGGCTGCCGCTCGCATCGGCCGCCGTGCGAGCGATCGCTGCCGCTGCCCGATCAACCGACTCGGCCAGACCCGCCACCGTCTCGGTGCCGGATCGCACCTTGGCCGTGGCGGCTCGCGCCGCAGCTTCAGCAATGGTCGCGACCGAGTCCGCCTCGGTTCGGGCGAACACGCCCGCCCGGCTGGCGGCATCCGCAAGGTTGGCCACGCTGTCAGCCACCGAGCGTACGAGCGCCGCGGCCCCGCCCTTGACCCCCGCCACGGCCTCGGAGATGGCGGACAGGACGTCAGCCCCAGTACGGACCAGCGCGAGCGCGGCGCGGGTCACGGCCTCGCTGAGCGGACTCACGGTATCGGCCGCGGTCCGCAGCTTGGCCATTGCTGCCCTGCTGGCCGCGTCGGTCAGAGTGCCGATGCTGTCCGCGTCGGTCCGGGTCTTGTCCATCGCGCCACGCGCGGCGCTCTCCGTGGCACTGGCGACGCTATCAGCCCCGCTCCTGCCCAGCGCGAGGAGACGCGCCGCGGCATCGGTGAGGCTGGCTACGGCGTCGCCGGCGCTGCGAGCGACCGACATTGCCGCACGAGCTACCGTTTCGGTCAGCGAGGCTACGCTGTCAGAACCGGAGCGGACGAAGCCGATCACCCTGGCCGGTGCGTCGGTCAGCGAGCTGATGGAGTCGCCGTATGCCCGCGCGAAGGCGATGGCGTCACGTGCCGGCGCTTCGCTGAGGCTCGACACACTGTCGGAGGTGGTGTTGACCTGGATGATCTCGTGGACGCTGATCCAGCCGTCGGCCCAGTCGGACGAGTTCGTGTAGGTCGGGTTGTACGTCTGCGTTGAGGCGGTGGTCGTCTGGAGCTTGGTCTGCGTGCAGACGCTCATGCCCGAGGTCGTCGAGCCGATGTTCGCGTTCTGGCGCGTGGACCACGAGCCGTTGCTGGTGTCGGTATCGGACGCGGCAGGCGCCTGCCCGTACTCGTACGCCACCCCGCCGATGACCATGTCACCGACGGTGATCGTGCCGGT
>JAPKZP010000134.1 GCA_026393735.1 Acidobacteriota bacterium | reverse complement strand
GTTGGTGTTCACTTGCGCACCTCGAATTGAACGGAGAAGTCGAGCACGCTGCCTGGGGTCCGCTTCAACGGTTCGTTTGCGGCGGCCTGCTGGGCGCCAAGCATGAGTGCCTGGCCCGCGGACGCGTAGGTCTGGCGGCCACGCAACTCGTTCTCGCGTTCGAGATTGCTGTTGTCAACAGGACGTGCCACCGGGATACGGAAGAGGCGGCCGTTGCGCGCGACGTCGATGTAGGCCGGGCCGGTGTAGGCATGGCGCGGCACTTCAACTTCCCTGGGCAGCATGTCGGCCCGCGGCGCGGCGTCAGCCGTCACCTGCTCCGCCTTTGCCGCCGGGTCCTCCGTGCGGACCTTCAGCGAGGGCGGCTTGATGGGAGTCCCAAGCAGCGGCGAGGCCTTGAGGGCGGTCAGGAACTGGTTGAACGTCACCTGAGCGGTCGCCGCGTTGGTGCCTTCCGCCTGTCCTTCGACAAAGACCAGCCACGAGCCGGTGCCGGGCTCGACCTTGAGGGCCGTGATCGCCACGTCCGGCGGCGCCGCATGGCTGAACGCCTCGAGGACGCGCGCGAGCCGCGGCCCCTGCGAGGCGAATGCCCGAAGCGCCGCCGCGCGCGCCGTGGCGATTTCGGCGTTGCGCCGGGCTTCGGCCAGGATCTGCATCTGCGGCTCGATGACGCCGATCTGCCGGCGGAGGCGATCCGACTCGGCCGTCGTGCTGTTTGCCAGCAGCGTGACGAGCCCCCAGCCGGCACCGGCGATCAGCACGCCGGCCAGAACGGCGACGCCGAAGCGTCGTTGGACGTGGGGTGTGAAACTCACGGACCTGACCTCTCGGGAAACCAGATTGATCGGCGGCGCAGCGTCGGACGCAATCGCCCAAGCTGTCCGCAGGGCGCCGAGCCTCGACCGGAACTCGTCCGCGGGCTCCGGCAATCGCGACAGGTCGAGGCCCTCGAGCGAGTCCAGCGTCTCGACCTCGACGTTCAATTCCTGCATGAGCGGCCCGGTGAGCGAACGCATGTCCGGCACGTCGCCGCACACCAGGAGGTGGGACACGTCCACGTGGTGGCTCTGCTTCATGAACACCAGCGAACGCCGCACCTCGGAGGCCAGCCGCGCGGCGAAGCCGGACGCGTCAATGATCCCGCCCACCTGCTCGGCACGCTCCGTTTCGTGGCCCCAGGGCATTTCCCTCGCGAACAGCACGACCGCCCCGCGCAGGATCGTCAGCGCGGTGGCGCGGCTGTTGATCGAGAGCACGGCTGTCACGGCATCGGGGAACGATGCCCATCGCTGGCGCACGAGCGCGGCATGTGCCATCGCCGGCGTCACGACGCCCTGGACACTGAACCCGGCGTCGACAAGGGGCTGTATCCTGGCACGGACTTCTTCCGGCTGCACCGACACGTAGCCGACTTCCCGCCGCCCGCCGTCCTGCAATTCGCCGATGACAATGCCGTCAGCGGTCGGACCGGCTCCGGGGCCGCCGGCAGCCGCTCGCGCTTCCCGCCGGACCATGATCTCGAGATCCGCTGTCGCGGCTGGCGGCAGCAGCAACGCCTGGTGGGTGCAGCGGAGCCCCCAGATGGCCACTGTGGCCCGGCGTTCCAGTCCCTTCATGACCTGGCGCAGTTCGCCGGTCAGGAAGCCCGGGCTGCCAGCCGAGTACGGGATCTCATGGAAGGCCCGAACCCGTGTCGCCCCGCCGCGGCCCCGGCCAAAAAGGCCTGAGCCGGTCTGGACCTCGACGATCCGGCAGACATAGGGAAGCAGTTCGATACCAGTACGGTTTGCCATACGTCACTAGGGTTGTCGGCACGAGCCGACCCGGGCCGTAGACCGCCCCCCAGCAAAAATCGTGCAAGCGTGGGCAAACGTTCGATTTCGCAGAGGAAGAGGGCAGGACGCCGTCCGGGGTCGCTCCGCCAGCGCAGCCGCCGGGGGGCAAGGCGGGCGCTACTGAATCCGCGTAGCTATATCGTCCCCACCGGGCGCGGCGTTCAGGATCGACTGGCTGAAAGGTGTTTCGATGGTGCCGTTGGGTCCTGCCGAGAGCACCCAGACGGCCAGTTTGGGCTGCCCAGCGGCGGTGGCGGCCCCGGGAGAGGTGTCGATGAGTCCGATGTTGACGACGTAACGGTTCCCCCAGGGATCGGCCCCGATTTCCGAGGAGAAGTACGGGCCGTTCCAGCCGAACTGCGAGGACGCCGTCTTCAGCGTGTAACCGGGAGTGTTGTTGACGAGCTGCTCGGTCAGACCCCCGGCAGCGCCGGTAGTCCAGAGGGTTGGCACATCCTCGAGCGGAAAACCGCCGCGACTGACGAGCAATTGGAGGCGATTGGCCGGCAGACCGGCGCCGCCCCCCTTGGCCACCTTCCACTGCGGAAAGTAGCCCGTGTCACGGAAGAACTGGTAGATGCCGCTCGCGACGGTCTGGCAGTCGTTGCGCGCCCGGGCCACGCGCGAGTCGTTGATGAAGTTGGCGATGGAGGGGGTCAACACGAGGGCGAGGGTGACGATGACCGCCAATACCACCGTCAGCTCGATGAGCGTGAAGCCCATGCGGCTGTTTCTGACGGCGGGTTGGTGGTTCATCTCCGACCCTCGAAGATGGGATCCGGCTTATTCCGGAAATGACCGAGGGCGCCCGTCCCGCACGGGACGAATGCCCCCAGCCTGGTCCCCGACACGGCGCAATCGCAAGTCCACGAAGCTCCGCAACTACCGCGAGCTGCCCTGAATAGTGAACGTCCAGTCATCACCCTGGCGGCAGGTGCCCCAATTGGTGAGAGTGTTGCAGCCTCCAAAGTACGTTTCGTACAACCGATTCGGTCCTGCCGAGATGCAAAACACGTCGCGGTCCCAGATGGTGCCGTTCTGTCCCTCTGCCGGGGGCCCCGTGATGGCGTTGGTCGCCGGCGACAAGAACCCGGTATTCACCATATAGGCCATGCCCCAGGGATCCGGACCGATCGGAGCCGACAGGTAGGAACCGCGCCAGCCCAATCCGAACAGCGGGCCCACCGGGAACCCCCCTGCCCACACGAAAGAACTCGGGACGGGGTATGGCGCGGTGACCGGCGTGTTCCTGGTGAACTGGTTTTCCATCGTGTCGTTCTGCACCGTCGTGGCGGTGGACCAGTTCCACGGCTGAGTCCCGTTCGCGCCAACCGTGGTGTAGTTCGTGGTCGCCTGCCCTGCGAGCGCGCCGCTCGCAGTGCCATCGCTGTAGAGCAGGTCGACACGATTGGTGATGGTGCACGGCGCGCCGCCGTCCTTGCGGAGGCACGGTGGTACGTCGCGCATCATCCGCACGACAGTGATGCCAATGGCTTCGCAGTCTTCCTTGACCTTCACCCACTGGGCATCCTTGAAGTAGTCCATGATCGACGGGGCGAGGACGCTGGTCAGGAGCATCAGGACCAAGAGCATGATCGTGACCTCGACCAGCGACAAGCCCTCTTGCCTTCTGAGTCTTCGCATTGTGGTGGCCTCCAGAAAAAGAAATTGGTGTGGACTTGCGGCGCCGTGCCGCGCTCCCCGACCCCGACCTGACCCTGGACGGGATGGGTACGCGGCATTGCAGAGCAACGCCTATGCCCTCCACCGACTGGAAGCCACCTCTCGCGACGATTAACCGGAAGTGTCTGGTTTCATGACACTTCCAGCGTCACGTATCTGACGGCCCGGCGACTCCACATCCGTCATCCCTACACGGCGTGTTGCTCGTGGCGGGGTCTCAGACCCAGAGAGTCGACTGAGCCGCAGGACTCATCGCATTGTCAAAGAACCTCTAACTGTCTGCGCACGAAGACAATACACCAACTGACCCCTATGGGGCGCACTTCCGGCTACATTTTTCGTAGCCTCTCGGAGGCGTCATCTACACAAAACCGGGACGTCTCGCGGCTCCGCCCCGTTTCGCGAGCGACGCACCCGACAGAAGCCCGATGGGAACAACGCTGTAACAATGCGGACCGGCACCCACGTGCCGGTCCGCACGATCGAGGAGCGCGCGTCTAGCGTCCGCTGCCCTGGATGACGAAGATGAAGTCGTCACCCACACGGTCGACCCCGAAGGCCGCGTTGCCGCCGAAGTTGGTTTCGTAGATGCTGTTCGGACCGGGCGAGATGCAGTACACGTCGTTCTCCCACCACCGGTTCTTGTTGCCGTTCCCCGCAGTGACCGCGTCGCTGGCCACAGCCAGGAAGCCCGAGTTCACCATGTACGGCTTGCCCCACGGATCCGGGCCGATCGGAGCGGCCAGGTACGCACCGCGCCAGCCGAGGCCGAAGAGCGGCCCGACGGGGAACATGGGAACCGGATAGTTGATCGACGGCGTGGGGTAGCTGGGAGCGTTGGTCACGAACTGACGCTCCATGGAGTCGCCGACGTTGGCGTCCTTGTAGTTGTCCCAGTTCAGGTTGGCCGGCGGCATGTTCGTGCTGGTGAAGTCCGCGCCGGTCACGTCCGCGGGGACGACGGCGTTGCCGTCGCTGTACAGAATCTCGACGCGGTTGTCCATCGTGCAGCCGGTGGCCGAGACCAGCTTGAGGCAGGGCCCCACGTCGCGCGTCAACCGCGCCACGCTGATGCCGATGGCTTCGCAGTCTTCCTTGACCTTCACCCACTGGGCATCCTTGAAGTAGTCAAAGATCGACGGCGCGAGTACGCCGGTGAGGAGCATCAGCACGAGCAGCATGATGGTGACCTCGACCAGCGACAGACCTTTCTGTCCCTTGAGCAGTTTCATTGGTGGCCTCCACAAGAAGAAGTTGTTGACTCCCCTGGGGCGGCCGCACATCTGACCCATGCGACGGCCGCGCGCTCCCTCGATCCACGGAGAGTGCATATCTCCTGAGCAACGCGCGTACCGCTCTCGCTCACCCATCAACAATTGCGGAATCCCTAGGAAATCCAGCAATTTGCGTTGATCGCGCCGGCGCGGCGGCGGCGAAGTCCTACGGTTCGTGATGCGGCTAAACGGCTGGATCGCGCGGTTGCGGACGCGAAATAGCGTTGGCGGCGGGTTGAGAACGAGGGGGAACTCGTTTCGTGAGACGGAGTTGCGCGGTGGGCCCGAACGTGCGGACTACGACCCACCTAATCGGTTGTCTTGTTCCCTGACACCCGACATGCGCAGTGGCGTCCGGGCGCTCAGTCGGCGCGATGGATCAGACGGAGAGAAAAGAAAGCAGACAGCACTCGAAACATGCGCCGGACCCGATCAGCGCACGAGCACGTACCGGTCGTCGCCGCCCGCCGTGACACCGCGCCCGGCGAACGGCGTGTCGATCACCCCATCGCGCCCCGCCGACAGCACGATGACATCGTCACGCGTGTTGAAGTGCTGCACGTTGATCGCGTAGCGATGCCCCCAGGGATCCGTCGCGGGCGGCGTGCGCAGGTACGCGCCGCGCCAGCCTGAACCGTCAACGCCGGCCGGGGCAGGCCACGCATTGACGGCGTTGCCCGCGGGCAGGTTCTCGACCAGGTAGCGATCGACCAGGTCGGTCGTTCCAGACACGGTGATCGCCTGCGTCCACCGCGCGTCACCGCCATCGCCGATCGCCGGCGCTCCGCCGCTCGTCACCAGAAGATCCACCAGCGTGCCGCGCCCCTGCTGCAGCCTGAGGCGAGTCTGGTTCGTGTCGAGCATCATCTTGACCATGGCGCTCCGCAGCGACGAGCAGTCCTGCGCGACCTGGAACTCACGGGCCTGCTCGACGAGGTTCATGCCCGCCGGTGCGAGGACGGCGGTGAGCATCATCATCACGCTCAGCGTTATCGTGATCTCGATGAGCGACATGCCGGCTTCGCGGGATCGTGTGGTCATTGGATTCGCACCACGAGATCGTCGCCAAGCACATTCGCGTTGGCGATGGGTTGCTGAAAGGGCGTTTCGATGAGCCCGTTGGGTCCGGCCGAGATCACGTAGACGGCGCACCGCGTGCACCAGCCCGCGCGCGGCGGAAGCCCGCGCAGGAACCCGGTGTTGGCCAGGTAGGCATGGCCCCAGGGGTCAGCGGTCACGGGCTTGCTGATGTAGGGGCCGTTCCAGCCGCTTCCGGGACCGCTCGACGCCTCGATGTAAGCCCGGCCGTTCACGCGCAGGTGCAGGTCCATCCGGTCCCGCGTCGGCGTGCTCGTCCACGGCCTGAGCGACGCCGACGAGGTGTTGACTGACGGATCGAGGAAGAGCCCGCTCGCCAGCGACGCGATCGGGACGTCGTCCGCCAGCTCGGGAAGATCGCCGTCCGACACCAGCTCGTCGACAACCTGCAGGGAGGAAACGGTCTGCGCCTCGCGCAGTCGCGATCCGTCGAAGACAAACGGGCCGACGTCGCGCTGGAAGTTGGCCAGCGCCACCGCGAGCTGCGACAGATCGTTGCGGGCCCGCACGAGCCGGGCTCCTGCAATGGAGTCGCTGACCACGGGAATCAGGGCGCCGACAAGCGCCATGAGCACGACGAGCATGATGGTGACTTCGAGGAGCGACAGGCCGCGCACCGACTGAAGGCGCCCGGCAAGCGATGCCTTCGTCGTGTGCCGCGGAGCTGCTGAGCTGCGTGTCGCCATGGTTGTGGTCCGCGCGAGTCCAATCCTACCGTGAACGTAGCAACGGTCGTACCGTTTATCATCCGGCGAAAGCGCTGAATATCAACGTATTTCCCGCCGTTTCACGTATCTGCGAACGGGGACCCGGCCCATTCGCTACACGGGCGGTGGCCCTGTCAAGATGCGCCAACACAACGAGATGCCGTGATCCGCCTGTGGCCCGCGCCGGCGCCAGGCGCCCGAAAAAGCAACGAGCACGGACGGTGAGGCCCGTGCTCGTTGGTCGATAGCCACCCTGGGTGAGGCAGCGTGCGAAGACCCACAGGGGTCGGGCTGTGGGCACGAAGCTCAGCGTGTGTCGCCCGAGATGATGTAGAGGAAGTCGTCGCCGCGTCGGCTGACACCGTGCGACGAGTTCCCGCCGAACGCCGTCTGGAACAGGCCGTTCGGGCCGGGTGAGATGCAGAAGGTGTCGTGCGACCACCCGCCGCTGCGCTGCCCTTCACACGCCCCGCAATCCGCGTCTCTCGCGACAGCCAGGAACACCGTGTTCACCAGGTAGCGATGCCCCCACGGGTCCGGCCCGATCGGCGACGAGAGATACGCACCGCGCCAGCCCAGGCCCCACTGCGGGCCCACCGACGTGTAGGTGCCCAGGTCTGCCGGCGTCGGGTAGTAAGGGCCGGTGCCGTTGTCGACGAACTGGTGTTCCATCGAGTCGCCGCGGTCGGTGTCGTTGCTCCAGTTGAGGGTCGTCTGCAGGTTGCTGCTCGCGAAGTTCGCCGTCGCATCATCGAGCAGTTCCGCCGTGGTCACATCCGGCCCGTCGCTGTAGAGGATGTCCACGCGGTTCCTCTTCGTGCACTGGCCCGCGCCGCTGAACTTGAGGCAGGGCCCGATGTCCCGCGTCAACCGCGCCACGCTGACGCCGATCGCCTCGCAGTCTTCCTTCACCTTCACCCACTGTGCGTCCTTCACGTAATCCATGATCGACGGCGCGAGCACGCCGGTCAGGAGCATCAGGACGAGCAGCATGATCGTCACTTCGACGAGTGACAGGCCGCGTTCGGTCATCAACTTGGTTCGCATCTCAGTCCTCCAAACATCCCCAGGTGGCAGTGGTCGTTGGTTCCGGTGACCCTCCAACGACGTTGGTTTCTCGAGTGGGTCAAGCGTCCCTGACGCTTCGCCAGTTCTCTAGAGCAAGGCGCGTGCCCTGCACGCCAATGCGCGCGATGGAGCCGGATTTCCTCGGTTTTCCTGGGGTTTCCGGCGATTGCCGCCGCTGCCGCGATCCTGCCCCGAGCGCGGCACC
>JAPKZP010000276.1 GCA_026393735.1 Acidobacteriota bacterium | reverse complement strand
AAGTTCCTGCTGAAGGCGGCCGACAACCTGACGTTCGACGGGTCGTCGATCCGCGGGTTCTCGCAGCAGGCGGAATCGGATCTTCGCCTCGCCGTCGACTGGCCGGCGTTCTACTGGCTGCCTGCCGACATTTTCGGCCCGGGCAAGGTGCTGGCGTTCGGCGACGTGAAAGAGCGTGACGGCTCGCCGTACACAGCCGACATGCGGAACCGGCTGAAGCGCTACGCGGAGGCGCTCTTCGCGAAGGACGGCACCATCGCCCACGCGTCGAACGAGATCGAAGGGTTCCTCTTCAAAGGCAGCGACGCCGAGCGTCAATACCACCTGACGGGGCAGTTCGAGTTCATCTCGACCGGCGGCTACTACCACTCCCTGCCGGGCGATGCCCTGCGGAAGTTCATCGACAACGCGGCGGAAGCGCAGCGGGCGCTCGGTTTCGCGAACGAGAAGGATCACCCCGAGGTGGCGCCCTCGCAGTTCGAGATGAACTACTCGTACACCGAGGCGTGCGTGGCGGCCGACCAGGTGCAGCTCTACAAGCTCATCTGCCGCCAGGTCGCGCAGCAGCTCGGCATGACCGCGTCGTTCCTGCCGAAGCCGGTCACGGGCGTGAACGGCAGCGGCATGCACACGAACCTCTCCTTCATGCGCAACGGAAAAAACTTCTTCCACGACGCCAAGGGCGAGGACGGGCTGTCGGCGGCCGGCTGGTCGTTCATCGATCGCATTCTCGCGAACGGCAACGACATCTGCCTGATCCTGAACTCGAGCGTGAATGCGTACCGGCGGCTGGACCCGCATTTCGAAGCGCCGAACCAGATCAAGGCGTCGGCCATCAACCGCGGCGCGATGGTGCGCATTCCTCTGAGGTGCGGTCGATCGCGCCCGACGCGACCCCGTACCTCGCGATCTACGCCCTCGTGCGGACCGGCCTCGAGGGGCCGATGCCCGAGGATGCCGAGAGCGAGATTCGCCGGGCGCGCACGCGCTTCCTGCCCGACAACATCTACGCCGCAATTCGGCTGTTCAAGGCGAGCCGCTTTGCGGCGGAACTGCTCGGCGAGGACGTCCACGCCAAGTACGCCGAGGTGAAGCAGATGTCGGCCGATCGCTGCCCGAAGGCCCTGGGCTCGATCATCAAGATGGCCGAGGTCCAGTTCCACCACGAGGTAACCAACCAGTACCTCTGGAGCAAGTTCTAACGCAGGGCCTCGATCAGGCGCTGCACTTCCGGGCGCTGGGGTGCGTCCGGTGGCAACTTCTGCAGGAGGATGGTCGCCTGCTGCCGTGCGTCGGCCTGACGCCCGGCCCGCGCCAGCGCACGCGCCAGATTGAACCGGGCCTGGTGAAGATCAGGCTCGATCTGAAGTGCGCTCTCCAGGTACGTGATGGCCGACGTGAGATCTCCGCCGTCAAGGGCGAGGCCTCCCAGGTTGGCTTCCACCACGGGATTACCCGGTTCCACGCGTCGTGCGTCGAGCAGGACCCGCACCGCCTCCGTACGGCGCCCGGTTGACGCCAGGCACAGCGCGAGCCCGAGGTGCACGTCTGCGGTCGGCATCGACGCCGCAAGGGCCGCACGGAAGCGCGGTTCGGCGAGGCCGACGTCCCCCGCGTCGATCAGGACGTACCCCAGCCGCATCTGTGCCTGACCGTTTCGGGGATCGTCGGCCACGATCGCCTCGAGCGCGGCGCGAAGCGCGGCACCCTGCAGTTCACCGGCGGCGACCCTGGCCACGCGTGCGGCGATCTCGCGACGGTCCTTCGGGTCAGACCGGTTCGCCGCGCCGACGGTCGAATGGTCGCTGGAGACGTATCCCAGTGCGCCAAGCCGTGCTCGGGCCTCCGACTCCGGTTTGTCGCCGGCATCCGGCGCCGGCAGTTCAGGCGGCGAGTATGTCGCCACCCTCTCCGCCATCCTCCGGGCCTCCGCTGACTGCGACGGCTCGAGATTCACGCCCTCTCCAGGGTCGCTGACCAGATCGTACAGCTCCGGCCTCGGTGCGGCGATGTACTTCAACGATCCCGCGCGGACACTGCGCAGCGAACTCCAGCCGAAATCCAGCAGCGGAGCGAACGTCTCGGCGTACAGCTCGCGCGTGGCAAGCGCATCTCCGTGGACCAGCGGCAGCAGGCTCACGCCGTCCACGTCGCGGCGGGGAAAGCGCAGCAGGTCCATGAGCGTG
>JAPKZP010000456.1 GCA_026393735.1 Acidobacteriota bacterium | reverse complement strand
GTGCTCCTGATCGAGGACCAGGAACGGGCCGCCAAGGGTCTCCAGGAACTCCTGTCGCTGGAGGGCTTCAGGGTCAGCTGCGCCCCGGACGGCCCCACGGGGCTCGATCGGGCCCAGCGAGGCCACGTGGATGCCGTCGTGCTGGACGTCGGCCTGCCCGGGATGGACGGGTTTGAAGTCTGCCAGACGCTACGCCGCCTCGAGGCCACCAGACGGGTCCCGGTCGTCATGCTGACGGGCCTCGGCGACACGCCAGCGAAGCTCCAGGGCTTCGACATCGGCGCCGACGACTATCTCGTCAAGCCGGTCCCCGCCCGTGAACTGGCCGCTCGACTGCGCAAGCTCATCGCCACGCGCCTGGATGCCTCGAACCAGGTCCATCGCCAGCGGCTCCAGGCCATCGGAGAGATTGCGGCCGCCGTCGGCCACGAGATCAACAACCCCCTCGCCGCCGCGCTCGGCACCCTCGACCTGGTCCTCCTTCGTGAAGACCTCGGCATGGATGTCCGGCGCGACCTCGCCCAGTGCCGGACCCACCTCTGGCGGATCGCGTCCACGGTGTCCCAACTCACCGATGTCCGCGATCGCACCATCGACTACGTCGGGCCTGATAAGATGATTGATCTCAGACCCGAGGGGCGCCTCAGATCCTGAAGGGATTCGGCGTTCCGAATTCGCGCGCGTGAGAGCCCGTCGAGGTCTGTCCACACTGACGGAGAACTCATGACGCGACGGGTCGCCGCTAGCTTCGCCCTCCTGCTCTTGGCGTTTGGAGGCGTGCGCGCTGCGCATGCCGACCCTCCGGTTCCGAAGGAGGTCCAGGCGGTTCTGCAGCGCATCAAGTCCGCCGACTCCAACCAGCTGGCTGTTTCGGAAGAAGACGGACGTTTCCTCCGGCTGCTCGTCGTCTCGAAGGGCACTAAGCACGCCGTCGAGATTGGCGGCGCGAACGGGTATTCAGCGATCTGGATTGGCATGGGCCTGCGTGAGACCGGCGGCCGGCTCGTCACCATCGAGTACGACCCGCAGCGCGCGCGTGATGCCGAGGCCAACATCCGCGCGGCAGGGCTCTCGGACATCGTGCAGGTGGTCCCGGGCGATGCCTTCGTGGCGATACCCAAGCTCCCCGGCACGTTCGACTTCGTGTTCCTCGACGCGTGGAAGCGCGACTACCAGCGCTTCTTCGATCAGGTGTTCCCGCGCCTCGATCGCGGCGGCGTGTTCGTGGCGCACAACGTCGTCAACAAGGCGAGCGAGATGGGCGAGTTCCTGACGACCCTGCGCACGCACCCGGGCATCGTGTCCGCCATCGTGTCGCCGTCGGGCGAGGGCGTGTCGGTCTCGGTGAAGCGGTAGGCATCGATGCCGCCGCGTCTCGTGCACATCATCGGCGTCCCGCTCGACCTCGGCCAGGGGCGTCGCGGCGTCGACATGGGGCCGTCCGCCCTGCGCATCGCGGGCATCGATCGGCGCGTCGCCGAACTCGGATGTGAGGTGCTCGACCGGGGTGATCTCGGCGTGCCGATTCCGGAGACCTGCGATCCCGGGGATGCACGTAAGAAGTACGTCCGTCAGATTGCCCAGGTCTGCCGCGAGCTCCATGGCATGGCACTCGAAAGCCTCGCGGCGGGCGCTGTGCCGGTCGTCCTCGGCGGTGATCACAGCCTCGGCGCGGGTTCCGTCGCCGCGGCTGCCGACTGGGCTGAGGCACAGGGCCAACCGCTCGGCCTGCTCTGGGTTGACGCCCACGGCGACATCAACACGCCGGACTCGTCGCTGAGCGGCAACGTGCACGGCATGCCGCTGGCCGCCCTGCTCGGGCCCGAACCGTCGGAGTTGGCCCGGATCGGGCACCGCTCCCCCGCCGTCGCGGCCGCGCAGACCGTGCTCGTCGGCATCCGCGATCTGGATGCGGGCGAGAAGGCCATGATTCGGGAGCGCGGCGTGCACGTGTTCACCATGAGCGACATCGATCGCCTCGGCATGGCCGTCGTGGCCGAGCGGGCGATCGCGATCGCCGGACGCGGCACGGCCGGCATTCACGTGTCGTTCGACATGGACGTCTGCGATCCGTCAATCGCCCCGGGCGTCGGAACGGCGGTGCGGGGCGGCGTCGATTTCCGCGAGGCGCACCTGCTGATGGAAATGGTGGCGGACTCGGGCCGGCTCACCTCCCTCGACATCGTGGAGATCAACCCCATTCTCGACGTGCAGAACACCACGGCGGCGCTCGGCACGGAACTGGCCCTCTCAGCCCTCGGCCAGAAAATTCTCTAGAATCTCGTCTCACGCCGCCGGTGCGCGCCTCCGCCGGTCCACACACCAACGTGAGTTACAATGCTCCGGGATGGGCCGGTAGCTCAGTGGTAGAGCATCGCACTTTTAATGCGGTGGTCGTGGGTTCGATCCCCACCCGGCTCACCAGTCGACTCGTCCCGGGCGACGTCGAGGAACTCGCTCGTGGCGGGCCCCCACTTCTCAGTCCAATGAGGATCCCGACAATGAAGAAACTGATCCTGGCAGCACTGGCTCTGTTGATTGCGGCGCCGGCGGCAT
>JAPKZP010000194.1 GCA_026393735.1 Acidobacteriota bacterium | reverse complement strand
GCGACACCTGCGGCGGCGCCGCCGCCGGTCGTTCGCGGCCGCCAACCTGCCCCTGCACGGGCTGCGGCCGCGATCCGCGCGACGCCCCCACCAGATTCTCGTAGGCGATGAACTCGTAGCAGTTCTTCTGCAGCACCATCGCCGTGAACTGGCGGCCGCCGACGACGAACACCTTCCGGTCGTACTGCTTCAGCTTTTCGACCAGGCTGATGAAGTCGCTGTCGCCGCCGACGATCACGAAGGCGTTGATGTGGTCGTGCGTGAACGCGAGTTCCAGCGCGTCGAGCGCGAGGTTGATGTCGGCGCCGTTCTTGTCGCCGCCGGGCGTCATGTTGCGCTGCACCATGCGCACGGCGTGCTGCGTGAGCTGCCGGCTGTAGTCGCCGGCTCGCTTCCAGTCGCCGTAGGCGACCTTGGTGACCACTTCGCCGCGTTCCTTCACGGCATCGAGCACGGCACCCACGTCGAACTCCCGGCTCAGGGTGCTCTTCACCCCGATCTCGATGTTGTCGTAGTCGATGAACACGGCAATCTTGAGGGATTCTTCTGCCACGGTCTTCTATCCTTCTGTCTCGATCAGACGTCCAACTCGCGGGCATCCTCGGCGCGCTCCATGATGAAGCGGAAGCGTGCGGAGGCGTCTTTGCCCATCAGCTCGTTGATGACGCGATCGGTCACGATGTGGTCGGCGACTTCCACGCGCAGCAGCCGCCGGGTTTTCGGGTTGAGGGTCGTCTCCCACAGCACCTTCGGCATCATCTCGCCCAGGCACTTGAATCGCGTGATTTCGGGCGTCCCGCGCGTCTTGCCGTGCTGCTTGAGGATCTGCTCTTTCTGCGCATCGTCGAGCGCCCAGTGGGTCTCCTTGCCGATGTCGATCCGGTAGAGCGGCGGCTGCGCCAGGTAGACCTTGCCGGCCGTCATGAGCGGGGTCATGTGCCGGTAGATGAAGGTGAGGAGGAGGGTGGCGATGTGATTCCCGTCCGAGTCGGCGTCGGCCAGGATGATGACGCGCCCGTAGCGCAAGCGGGTGATATCGAGGCTCTTCCCGATCCCGCACCCCAGCGCGGTCACGAGATCCGACAGTTCCTTGTTCTCGAGTACCTTCGCGAGCGAGGCGCTCTCGACATTGAGCACCTTGCCGCGCAGCGGCAGGATGGCCTGGCGCCCGCGGTCGCGCCCCTGCTTGGCCGACCCGCCGGCCGAGTCCCCTTCCACGATGAAGAGCTCGGAGTCCTCACGCCCCGACGCCGAGCAGTCGCTCAGCTTGCCAGGGAGGTTGAGGCGGTTCGTCGTCGCGCTCTTGCGCGTCACTTCCTGCTGCGCCGCGCGGCTCGCCTCGCGGGCCCGCGCCGCGAGGATGATGCGGGCGACGATGGCCTCGGCCACGCTGAGATTGTTGTTCAGCCAGTGTTCCAGGGCCGGGCGGACGGCGGAATCGACCGTCGAGAGCAGTTCCGGGTTGTTGAGCCGGTCCTTCGTCTGCCCCTGGAACTGCGGTTCGGCGATGAAGATACTGAGCACGCCGACGAGGCCCTCGCGGATGTCGTCGGCCGTGAGCGTCACGCCCTTCGGCGTGAGGTTGTGCGTGTCGATGAAATTGCGCACCGCCTTGCCGATGCCGGCCCGGAGGCCGTTTTCGTGCGTGCCGCCCGAGCCCGTCGGGATGCCGTTGACGTAGCTGCGGAGCTGCTCGTCGGTCGCTTCCGTCCACTGGAGCACGAGGTCGAGGCGAAGGCCGTTGTCCCTGGCCACGACGAACGGCGCCTCGTGGACTGGCTTCAGGCTGGCCGCGCCGACGAGTTTCTTCAGGTAGGACTCGATGCCGTCCTCGTGCTCGAAGACCTCCTTCGTCTTCGCGGCCTCGTCCTCGAAGGCCACCTTCACGCCCTTGTGCAGGTAGCTCGCGACCTCCAGGCGCTCGCGGATGACGGCCGCGTCGAACTCGACTTTCGGGAAGATCGTCGCGTCCGGCCTGAAGAACACCGTCGTGCCCGTGCCCCGCGCGGCGCCGAGCTTCTTCACCGCGCCCTCGGGAATGCCCTGCCTGAAGCGCTGCTCCCACAGCGCCCCGTCGCGCTTCACGGAGACCACGAGCTCCTTGGACAGCGCGCAGACCACGCTCGCGCCCACCCCGTGGAGCCCGCCCGCCGTTTTGTAGCTGCCCTGTTCGAACTTCCCGCCGGCGTGCAGGACAGTGAACACCACTTCGAGCGCACTCTTCTTGCTCTGCGGGTGTTTGTCGACCGGGATGCCGCGGCCGTCATCGGCGATGGTGACCGACGAACCGTCTTCGTGGAGCGTGACGGCGATGTTCGAGGCGTAGCCGTTCATCGCCTCGTCGATGCCGTTGTCGAGGATCTCCCAGACCAGGTGGTGCAGGCCCGTGCTGCCGACCCCGCCGATGTACATGCCAGGACGCTTCCGGACGGGCTCGAGGCCTTCCAGAACGGTGATGTCTTTGGCAGTGTAAGACGCCATGCAGCAGGGTCTAGGGCGCAGGCGCCAGGCGTGAGGAATCAGGCACTGGGCGCCAGGGGTGTGGGTCGGTCGTCATGCCCCGGACACCAACCTCCGGCCTCGCCGGAAAGGGCATGGCAGCGCTCGCGCGCAGGCCAACTCGTTCCCGTCAGTGTACTCCGTTTCGCCAGATTTCCGCCAGCCCATGGGTCGGGACGTATTCTGCAACTCGGTGCTGCCCGATTACATTTATGTGATCAGCACGAACGGGGTTCCCGCCTTCGCGCTCCGGGCTTCGGCGTGGCAAGCGGGATTCGGGATTCGCATTCCCGGTGTTGACAGCCGCGCCGCATCAACGTCAGAGTTAATGATTGGCACGGCTGCTGTCAGGCCGCGCGTCGTGACTTTCCGAGGACCCGCATGCCCACGATCGACTTTTCGACGCTCTCGTTGCAGGATGCACTCGACCTCGCCATCCTGGTTGAAGAGGAGGCCAAGGAACGCTACGAAGAGTTTGCCGAGAACCTCAAGCTGCACCATACGCCCGAGGCGGCGCGCTTTTTCGTCACGATGGCCGGTAATGAGGCGAAGCACGGAGCGGACCTGCTGATGCGACGCCAGGCGATCTTCGGCGACGCGCCGACCCGCGTGTCGCGCGGCATGCTGTGGGATATCGAAGCCCCGGACTACGATCAGTCGCGCATGTTCATGTCGATCCGGCAGGCCATGGACGTCGCCCTCGCGAGCGAGGTCAAGGCGCATGACTACTTCGACGCGGCCCTCGCGTACGTGCGCGACGCGGACGTGCGCACGCTGTTCGAGGAGCTTCGCGCCGAAGAAGTCGAGCACCAGGAACTCGTCAAGGCCGTGATGGCCAAGCTGCCGCCGGGCGACGACGGCGTCGAGGTGTTCGACGGGGACGAACCCGTCGGGCAGTAGGACGGCGGGCCGCCTACTTCCGCTTCCCCCATGTCGGTGACGGCGGTTCGGTCGTCATCCGGTTGACGGGCTTTTCTTTCAACAGCCGCAGCGCTTCCTGCACGGCGCGTTCGAGCTGCGGGTCCTTTCCGGCAATCACATCTTTCGGCCAGTTCTCCACGTCGACATCGGGGCCGACGCCTTCGTTCTCGACGGCCCACTTGCCGTCCTTTGAGAAGAACCCGCCGCGCGGCGCAATCATCGAACCGCCATCGATGAACGGCGGCGTGTCGGCGGTGTGCACGAGACCGCCCCAGGTCCGCTTGCCCACGAGCAGCCCGATCTTCCGGAACCGGAACATGTAGGGCATCAGGTCGCCGCCCGAGCCCGCCATTTCGTTGATGATCATGACCTTCGGGCCCCAGATCCCGGCCGCAGGGCTCGTGAACGGGTAGCGCGCGCCGGCGACGTTGTTGAAGTAGCCGTCGAAGTCGCGCTCCAGCACGTCGATGATGTAGTCGGCGGCCGAGCCACCGCCGTTGAAGCGCTCGTCGAGGACGGCGCCCTTCTTGTCCTGCTGCGCGAAGTAGTAGCGGTTGAAGCTCGTGTATCCCGGCTGCCCGGTGTTGGGCAGGTACACGTACGCGAGCTGCCCGTCCGAGAGCTTGTCGACGAGCCGGCGGTTCGACTCGACCCACGCGCGCGTGCGCAGGCCCTGCTCGTTCGCGACCGGAATGACGGTGACCTGGCGCGCGCCGTCCATCACGGGCTTGCCATTCACCGTGAGCACGGTCTGACGGCCCGCGGTCCCATCGAGCAGCCGGTAGATGTTGTCCGGCGCCTTCAGCTCGATGCCGTTGATCGCCAGGATGTACTCGTTCACCGCCACGTCTGCGCCGGGCGCCGCCAGCGGCGCGCGCAAGTCCGTGTTCCAGCTCTCGTTGTCGTAGATGCGCGTGATCTTGTAGCGTCCCGCGTCGATCGCGAAGTCGGCGCCGAGCAGGCCACCCGGAGACGGCGGCACCTCCGGCATGTCGCCGCCGCGCACGTAGGAGTGGCCGATGGCGATCTCCGAGCCCATGTTGTCGAGCAGGTAGTTCAAGTCGGCCCGGTGATTCACGTACGGCAGCAGCGCCCCGTACATCGTCTTCATCGCCGGCCAGTCGGTGCCGTGAAGGTTGGGCACGTAGAGGTAGTCGCGCTGGTTGCGCCAGCCCTCATTGAAGATCTGACGGAACTCCTCCTTCGGTTCGAGGTACATCCGCAGCGACACCTCGAGCCGGCCTTGCCCCGCCGGCGGCGGCGTGCGATCCGCGTCGACGAGGAACAGGCTCGGGGCCGTGGGGCGCCCCGCGCCGCCGCGTCCGCCGCCTTCGCCGCCACCGCCCGCACGATAGACCAGCTTGCGGCCATCCGCGCTGACGTCGTATTGCGCGACACTGCCGGCGAACGTGGCCGACTTGCGATCGCTCAGGCGGTAGCGCTGCAACGCTGCGCCGCCGGGCCCGCCGCCCGCGGGCGCCTCGAGATAGAAGACCGTGCCGGTCGCGCCGGCCTTCAACTGCCCGTACTGCCGCTCCGGCACCCCCGGAATCGAAAGAATCCGCTGCTGGATGCCCTCGAAATCGATCTGCACTGTCACGGGCTTGCGCGGCGCCCGCGCGGCCGGCGGCTCCTGGTCGGCTGGAGCCGCGGCGGCGTCAGCCGCCGGTGCCGCGTCTCCGCCGCGCCCGCCACCGGCGCCACGGCCTCCAGGTCCTCCGGGAGCGCCCGGCCCACCGGGCACCGTGGGTGCCGCGGGCGCGCCCACGCCCTTGTCTTCGTCGCTCTCCGGGAGCAGCGGACTCGCCTCGCCCTTCTTGAGCACGACGAGGTACAGCCCGAAGTTCTCGTTGTGGTCGTACGACGTCATGTCGAGCCACTGCGACCGCAGCCCGTAGTCGGTCGACGCCAGCAACCAGAGGTACTTGCCGTTCGCGTCCCACGCGGGAAACATCGCGTCGGCCAGACCGTCGGTGATCTGTTTCGTCTCGCCCGTCTCGACGTTGCTGACGAAGACAGCGCGGTACAACGAGTTGAGGTGGCTCGAGTACGCCACCCACTTCGCATCGGGGCTCCAGACAGGATTGACGGTGCGCTGCGGCACCATCCATGGGTCGCTGCCGACGATCTTCGCCTTGCCGCTCTCGACGTCGAGGACCCACACCTTCAGGTTCGTGTCGGTGTAGAGAATCTTCTTCGAGTCGGGCGACCACGACGGCGTGTAGTAGTGCGTCGGGCCCGGCAAGGCGATCGTACGTGCCGGCTTGATCCCGTCCTGTTCCTCGATGACGAGGGCATACTCACCGGTCTTGTCGCTGAAGTACGACACGTACTTGCCGTCGGGCGACCACGCCGGGTCGCGCTCGGCGGACGCGCTCGAAGCCGTCAGGTTGCGCGCATCGCCCTTCTCCGCCGGAATCGTGAAGATCTCGCCCCGGGCTTCCGCCGCCACGCGCTTGCCGGTTGGCGACAGCGCAAGGTTTGACACGCGGCTCGACACGTCCTCCCATCGCGGCATCATCCACGGGAAATCCCCCGCGGCGGTGATGTTCACGACGTGCGATCGGCCGCTCTTCGGATCGAGCTCGTGGATCGAACCGGCCTGCTCGAAGACGATGGCGCCGGCGCCGCTGTCCATGGCCTTCACGTCGAAGTCGTCGAACTTCGTGACCTGCGCCAGCTTCTTCGACCTGGTATCGAAGGACCACACGTTCGCCACGCCGTCGCGGTCCGAGATGAAGTACACGCTGTCGCCCGACCAGACCGGGTCGACGTCCTTCGAATCTGTCCACGGCGGCGACACCAGGTCGTAGGTCTTCAGGTCGACGATCCAGATGGGCCGGTTCTGCCCGCCCCGATAGTTGCGGCGTTCCTCGTCCCACGAATTGTTCAGGCGATACGCGATGCGGCCGCCGTCAGCCGAGATCTTGCCCTGGTAGGCGCGCGGCAGGGGCATGGGCTCCTCGACGCCGCCCTCGGCCGGAACCGTCCAGAAGCGCGGCGCGCCGCTCGGCGCCCACGTCGCCCGAGCGGACGCAAACATCACCGCCTTGCCGTCGGGGGTCCAACCCTGTACGGTGTCTCCGCCGGGATGCCACGTCAGCCGGCGCGGCTCCCCGCCGATGGCGGGAATCACGTAGACGTCGGGGTTGCCCGCGTAGTCACCGGTGAACGCGATCCACTTCCCGTCCGGCGAGAAGCGGGGATTCGACACCTGGCCCTGGAAGCTGGTGAGGCGACGGGCCATGCCGCCGCTCCGCTCGACCACCCAGACGTTCTGGGCATAGACGAAGGCGATATGGGTTGCGCTCACCGACGGCGAGCGGAGCAGCCGGGACGGGCTCGCATCGGGTGCCGCGCCGGGCACGGCGCCGAGGGCCGCAATCGCGAGACACACGAACGCCGCGCGCACGAGTCGGAACTGACCACGCATCGATGCCATAGGAAACCTCTCAAAAGAAGGAGGAGGTGGTTCGGTGGGCGTATCCTAACATGCCAGCCCTGGATGCCCGCCTGCGCGGGCATGACGCCACACCGGTCGTCGCGCCGACGGACGTGGAAGCCCAGGGCGCGTATCTTCCCCCGTCGCGCCGGCGGACGCGTCGCTCCCGCGAATGCGGGAGCCCAGGATCCGAGCTACGTCATCGGCTCGGTGAGCGCCGGCGGGGCTGTCAGCTCGGCCGGCACCACGCGCGTGAACTGACCACGCTGCAGCAGCTCGCGCCCCTTGCCGCCGCGGCCCGTGATCTCGTATTTCGTGGTGGAAATGGTCTGCTCCGCGCCGCGGCTGGTCTCGACCGTCAGCAGATCGCGGTCGCCGGTCGATGCGATGAACCCGAGCACGCGATCCTCGTCGCGGTTCAGCTTGATGAGGATGACGCCCTTGCCCGGCCCTGCCAGGTAGTTGATCTCTTCGGCCTTGCAGAGCATGGCGCGTGCCTGGGCCGTGGCGGCGATGATCGTTTCGCTCCCATCGATCTTCGCGACCCCCACCACCTCGACGCCGTCCGCCGGCCTCGCGTAGCGCCGGCCCGCGCGCGTGCTCGGCTCCACGAATCCCTGGAACCCGAACCGCAGGCAGTAGCCGTCGCTCGTCACCGCCACCCCGTGCGTCTTCGGCACGTCATCCGGCCTGCGCGGCTCGATGTCCGGCGTCACGCGCGGGTCGAGACTGAACGCGGCGATGACCCGCTCGCCGTCCCGGAACTTGAACAGGCGCTGAATCGGCTCGCCGTAGCCCGTCGACGCGGGCACGTCCGCGATGCGTACGCTGTAGGCCACGCCGAAGTTCGTGAAGAACACCGCGGTCGCGCGCGTGCTGCCCGGCACCACGGCCGCCACCGCGTCGCCCTCCCGCAGCCGGGTCGTCGCGAGATCCTTCACTTCCTTCTGCCGTTTCACCCAGCCGTCGCGCGACACGATGACGACGTTGTCTTCCTCGACGATGAAGTCGTCGGCGGAGTATTCGACTTCCTCGACCGCTTCGATGAGCGTGCGCCGGGGGTCGAGCTTGGCGCTGCCGTACTGCTTCTGGAGCGCGGTGAGTTCGTCGCGCACGAGCGTCCAGCGCGCGTCCTCGTTCCTGAGCGTCGAGCCGATCTGTTTCGCGCGCTTCCGGCGCTCCTCGAGTTCGGTGCGGATCGCGAGGATTTCCAGGCGCGCCAGCCGGTAGAGCTTCAGTTCGAGGATGGCATCGGTCTGCTCCGCGTCGAGCTCGAACCGCGCCATGATCTTCTTCGCCGCGTCCTGCTTGCCGTCCGACTTCCTGATGATCCGGATGATCTCGTCCAGGACGTCGAAGACCTTCTCGAAACCCTCGAGCACGTGGATGCGCTTCTGCAGCGCCGCCAGTTCGTGCTCGAGCCTGCGGGTCACCACGTCGAGGCGGAAGTGCAGGAAGTGCCAGAGGATCGACTTCAGGTCGAGGCGCTCGGGCTTGCCCACCTCCGGGTTCTCGGTGGGCACGAGGCAGGTCAGATTGACCGGGAACGTCGTCTGCAGCGGCGTGTGCTTGCAGAGGTACGCCATCACCATCTTCTCGTCGGCGTCCCTCTTCAGTTCCAGCTGGATCCGCACATCGTCGGTGGAGACGTCCCTGACGTCGAGGAGCGGCGGCAGCTTGCGGCTCAGCACGACTTCCGCGATGCGCTCGACGAGCTGCGACTTGTTCACCATGTAGGGAATGCTGGTGATGAAGACCGTCTTGCCGCCGCGCGTGACCTGACCGTCATCCCAGGTGCCGCGGACCCGGATCGAGCCCGACCCGGTCCGGTAGATGTCCTTCAACTCCTCGGCGCCGTTGAGGATGTGACCGCCCGTCGGGAAGTCCGGGCCCTTGACGTAGCGGCAGAGCTGCACGCTCGTGAGGTCGGCGTTGTCGAGGAGCTTGAGCAGCGCCGTGCAGACCTCGCCGAGGTTGTGCGGCGGAATGC
>JAPKZP010000206.1 GCA_026393735.1 Acidobacteriota bacterium | reverse complement strand
TCGCGCTCGCCGCCGGCGCCGCCTCCTGCGACGGCGGCGCGATCGCCCACACGGGCGTGGCCGCCGGCAGAGGCACGGCAGGAACGGACGGCATGGTGGCCGTCATGCCGTCCCCGGCGACGAATGGCACAGAGTCGAACACGACACCTGCCGGTCGCAGTGATGCGCTGGTCGCGGCGAGCGAAATCCGGCCGGCCGCACGCATTGCCCGGATCGCGATGCGCGCGATGCCCGCCTCGAGATCGAGATAGGGGTTATTGGTCGAGTCGAGCTTGCCGCTGTTGTAGCCGCCTCGCCAGACAGCTGGGCCGTCCAGCTGAAAGTCCACACGCTGCTGCACGGTCGGCACGCGCTCGCCCTTGAGGTCGACCGCTTCGACGTCGACGAGCGCGATGTCCGACCCGTCGGCGCGAAGCCCGCCCGGCGCGGTGACGAGCGTCAGCTTCAAGACCGCCGGCGGACCGGCCGTCCGCTTCGTCTGGGTCGCGACCGGCGCGCCGCCCACGCGCGCGACCGCCTTGATCTCGCCTGCCTGCCACGTCACGTTCGGAAACGTGAACAGGTACGTGTCGACGCCCTGCTGCCGGCCGATCGACACGCCGTTGATGAAGAGCTCGACCTCCTCGGCGTTCGCGACGACGTACACCGGCTTCTTCGTGCCGGCAGGATACGTCCAGTGCCCGACGATGTGAACGGCGGGAACGCCGCGGAACATCACGGCGCACGCGTCGTACGCCTCCTTGGGCAGCCTGACGGCGTCCACTTCCCCGCTCGCCCGCGCCACTTCGACCGCCACGCGGCCCCCGCTCGTGGAATCCGAGAAGATCCAGTTCGCGCCGCCACTGTGCTCGGGCGCACCGAGCTTCTTCACGTACTGCGCGACCTGGTTGACCGCGAACTGTTCGGACGTGAGCTGATAGGTCTGGCCCTTCGCTTCGGGGTACCCGAAATTCGGTGGCGATGCATCGTCCCAGACGCGGCGCGGCGATTCCTCGCGGTTGTACTCGCCTTCGACGACGGGCAGCGACGCGATCTCGCGCCCGCCTTCCGTGCCTATCCCGACGTCCATCACCTCGGCCGTGATTTGATCGGCGCGGCGGTGCGCGTACGCGCGGCCGCCCCGCGGGTCCCAGGTGTCCATGTAGCCGCGCAGCTCCCGCGCGTGTTCGCGCGACACCTTCTGATTCCCGCCTTCCCAGATCAATATCGACGGGTTGTTGCGGAAGTAGATCAGCACGTCGCGGAAGGCCGACGCGCGAAGTGTCCACGCCGCGCCGCGCGTGTCCGACTCGCCATCGACACCCGGCTGGTCGACGACGAGGCCGAGACGATCGCTCGCCGCGATCTGCGCCGGCCCGGCGGCCGTATGGCCCCAGCGCACGAAGTTGCCGCCGGCCTCCTTCATCAGGCGAAGCGTGTAGTCGTGCAGCCAGTCCGGCAGCGCCGCGCCGAGCCCGGGCCACTCGTTGGTCGGCTTCTGTCCCCACCCGTGCAGCTTCAGCGGCCGGCCGTTGAGCGACAGCCCGTGCGCGGGATCCCATCGCGCCACGCGGATGCCGAGCGGCACGACGGCCGTGTCGACCGTCGCCCCGGCCGATCGCAGCGTGCACGCCACGCGATACACGTGCGGATAGGCCGGCTCCCACATGCGCGGCCCCTTCAGCGTATCCGCGAGGGCGACGACCGTTCGGCCCCCCGGGTTCAGGGAGGCCCGGCCTGCCATCGTCAGCACCGTCTTCCCGGCCGCGTCGACCACGTTCGCGGACACCTCGACGTCCTGGGCTGACGTCCTGCCGTTCTCGATCGGGATGTCGACGTGCACCCGCGCCGATCCGCCCGTGACGTCCGTGGCGTACACATAGGGCCCGGCGGTCTGGAGGAAGCTGTAGAGCGGCAACGAGATGTGCAGCGGGTCGGTGACGTGCAGCCGGACGTTGCGATAGATCCCGCCGTGCGCCGGGTGCCAGTGCGGGTTGTTCCAGGGAATCTGATCGGCCTGCAGATCCGCGAGCGACTCCGGGATCGACTCGTTCACCTTCGCCGACAGCTGTGCCAGATTCGGATTCGGCGCGGGCCGGCCGCCGGAGGCAGCCGTGCCGAGGGCCGCGGCCGCCGCCTCGTCGATCGGGTCCTTCATGAAGCGGTTGTCGCACATGACCGCGAGGACGTTTGGCTCACTGCCGAACCGCAGGTGTGCCGTGAGGTCGAACCCGAACGGCGTGAACCCGGTCTTGCTCACGCCCAGCAGCGTGCCGTTGAGGTAGACCTCGGCGATCTGGCGCACGCCCTCGAACTCGACGAAGACCCGCTTGCCGCGGTCGGTCCCGGGCAGCCGGAAGGTCTTGCGGTACCACGTGCGGCCGCTCCACTGGATCTGCTCGCCGCGATGGCCGGGCGTGGACCAGTTGTCGAACGTGTCGACGTCGTTGTAGGTGTGAGGAGCGGACACCGGTGTCCACGCCCGATCGTCGAACGCCACGGCGGAGGCGCCGGCCGGATCGGCCTTGATGAAGCGCCAGTCCGCGTTGAAGTTCAGAAGGACACGGTCGGCGGCTGCGGCCGGAGGGACGATAAGCCAGGCCAGCGAGGCGAGCGCCGCCGCGATCGCGAGACGGAAATGAGAAATTGTACCTGTACCCATGTTTCTGGCTCAGGTCTTAGGGCATTTGCAGAAGGGGCCTGGCCCCTACTTCGCCAGCTTCTGAACCTCGCTGCCGGCGAGCAGCAGGGCGCCGACGCCGTACACCTCGGTCGACGCGAAGTTGGCTGAGCCGGGCGCGGCGCCAATCTCCTGCACCCAACCCAGCATGCCGTCGGGATGCATCGCCCGCACCATCGCCTCCCAGCCCTTGCGGACACTGGGCTCGTACGTCGCGCGATCGAGCAGCCCGTTGTTGATCCCCCAGGCGAGCGAGTACACGAAGAACCCGGTGCCGCTCGTCTCGGGGTTGGGGAGGCTCTCCGCATCGAGCAGGCTCGAGCGCCAGTACCCGTCCTGCCCCTGGACGATGCGCACCTTGTCGGCCATCTCCTTGAACAGCGTCACGTAGCGACCGCGCTCCGGGTAGTCGGCGGGCATGTCCTGCAGCAGGCGGGCCAGGCCGGCAGTGACCCACCCGTGGCCGCGGCTCCAGAACACCTTCTGGCCGGTCTTCTCGCGTTGATCGAAGTAGCGGCTGTCGCGGTAGTAGAGGCGCTCGTCCTTGTCGTAGAGATAGTCGGTCGTCTTCCACCACAGCTTGTTCGCCAGTTCGAGGTACTTCTTGTCGCCGGTCGCCGCGCTCACGGCGGCCAGCGCCGGCGGCCCCATGAACAGCGCGTCGCACCAGGCCAGCTCCCGTGTCTCGATGGCGCCTCCCCAGACCAGCGGCTCGTCGTACTTTCGAGAGGCGAGGAAGTTGAAAAGCGCCAGGCCGGGCGCCAGCATTGCCTTGTCCTTCTCGCGCTGGTAGATCTGCGCGTAGGTCGCCACGACAGCGTAGTCGTCCGCGTGGCCCGGCCGGAGACCCGGGCGCCACTGATTGCGCTCACCCATCGCCTTCATGGCGTTGAAGTACTTGGGATTGTCGGTGACGCCCGCGAAGGCCATCATGCCCGTGTAGAACGCCGCCTGCGTCCAGTCGTAGGGTGCGCGCGTGGAGGGGTGCTCCAGCTGCCAGTCGGCCGCCGCGGTCATCACCTTCAGAATCGCGGCCCGCTCGACCGCCGGGCTGAAGGCCGGCGCCTGGCCTGCAGACGCCGACTGCGCGAATGCGCCCCCCACGCCGATTCCAATCACGACGCACAACCCGGCGACCGTCGTCACAGACAGTGTCATGGCGCAGGACTCCTTCCGTTGCGGCGTCCCATTATCACCGATTCGAGCCACCGCCGCGGGCGTCCCGGCACGCAACGCCCCGATCGTGGTTTCGGTTAGACTGCAGGAGCCATGCGCTGCCTCAGGTTCGCGCTGCTCGCCCTTTCGGTCTTCGTCCCGTCCGGCGTGGCACAGACGCCAAGCGCATTCGATCTCACCGCCATCGAGTTCCCCCGCATCGTTCCCGCGGCGGATCTCATGCTGCACGAGGCGCCGATCACCGTAACCGCCGTGTCCTCACCGCGCAGCGCGGGCGGGCCGCACGACTTCTTTTCGGAGGGCGACTACTGGTGGCCAGACCCGAAGAACCCGGACGGCCCGTACATCCAGCGCGATGGCATGACGAACCCGGACAACTTCGTCGCGCACCGCCAGGCCATGGTGCGCTTCAGCATCCACGTCGGCACCCTGACATCGGCGTATCGGCTGACCGGCGACGAGCGGTACGCCCGGCAGGCCGTCGTCCACCTCCGCGCGTGGTTCATCGAGCCAGCGACGCGGATGAACCCCCACCTGCTTTACGCGCAGGCCATCAGAGGACGATTCACGGGGCGAGGGATCGGCATCATCGACACCGTCCACCTCGTCGAGGTGGCACGGGCAACGGCCCTGCTCAGCCGCAGCCGCGCGATGTCGGCGGCGGACCACCGCGCCATCGTGCAATGGTTCGCGGACTACCTCGCGTGGATGACGACGCATCGGCACGGAATCGACGAGCGCGACGCGAAGAACAACCACGGTACCTGCTGGGTCATGCAGGTGTCGGCATTCGCCCATCTCACCGGGAACGGCGCGCTCCTCGACGACTGCCGCCGCCGCTTCAAGACCATCCTGGTGCCGGATCAGATGGCGCCCGACGGCAGCTTCCCCCTCGAACTGCGGCGCACCAAGCCCTACGGCTACTCGATCTTCAATCTCGATGCCTTCTCGACCATCTGCCAGATCCTGTCGCGCCCCGACGACAACCTCTGGACGTTCACCCTGCCAGACGGCCGCGGCATGGCGAAGGGACTCGCGTTCCTCTATCCCTATCTCGCGCAGAAGAGCGCCTGGCCGTTCGCGAAGGACGTCATGTACTTCGACCAGTGGCCGGTGCGACAGCCGAGCCTGCTCTTCGGAGGCCTCGCCCTCGGCGAGCCACGGTACCTGGATCTGTGGAAGTCGCTCGACGGCTCCCCCGCCGTGGACGAGATCATCCGGAATCTGCCCATCCGCCATCCCCTGTTGTGGGTCCCGGCCCCGGTGGGCGGGCGAACGGGTTCCTGATAGAATCGGCTCTCCCGTTCGTGCGCGTCTGCCCAGCCCCGTGGCACCGACATCATCATGGCCATTGATATCGCGGTCGTTCCCGTCGCCGGTCTCGGCACGCGCCTGTTGCCGGCCACGAAGTCCCAGCCCAAGGAAATGCTCCCCGTCGGCCGCAAGCCGGTCGTGCAGTACGTGGTCGAGGAGCTCGCGCGCGTCGGCTTGAAGCGCCTGCTGTTCGTCACGGGTCCGGGCAAAGCGTCCATCGAGAATCACTTCGACCTGAACGGCGAGCTCATCCAGACGCTGCGTGAGACCGGGAAGGAAGAACTGCTGGCCGAGCTCGAGTTCGAGCGCGCGGCCATGCAGTATTTCTACACCCGGCAGCGGCAGCTGCTGGGTCTCGGCCACGCGGTGCTCTGCGCCCGGCCGTTCGTGGGCCAGCAGCCGTTCGTCGTCGCCCTGGGCGATTCGATCATCGGCATGCACGCGGAGAGCGACGTGGTCCGCCGGATGACCCGTTGCTTCGAAGAGCACGACGCGGCCGCCGTGATTGCGTTCGAGGAAGTCTCTCCGAAGGAGGTGTCGCAGTACGGCATCGCGCGGCCGCGGACCAGCGGCGACGTGTTCGAGATCGCGGATCTGATCGAGAAGCCCTCGCCGGATGAGGCGCCCAGCAACCTGGCGATCGCCGCGCGCTACGTGCTGTCGCCAGCCGTGTTCGACGCCCTGGCGACGACCACCCCGGGCAAGGGCGGCGAGATCCAGCTCACCGATGCTATCCGCGCGATGCTGCGCCAGGGCGGCCGGGCGTACGGCGTCCGCCTGACCGGTGGCGAGCGGCGCTACGACATCGGGAACTTCGACGCGTACTTCCAGGCCTTCGTCGAGTTCGCCCTGGCCGATCCCAGGCACGGGGCCGCGTTGCGCCGACATCTCGAGGACTTGCTCCATGTTCCTCACGCGTAAACGCGCGTTCGCCAGGGCGGGGCTCCTCGGCAATCCGTCGGACGGCTACCACGGAAAGACGATCTCGATCAGCGTCCGGAATTTCTGGGCCGAGGTCGTGCTGTACGAATGGGATTCGGTCGACATCGTCCTCGCGGAAGGCGATCGGGCGCGTTTCGACTCGGTGCACGACTTGGCCCGCGACGTGCGGCTCCACGGGTACTACGGCGGGATCCGGCTCATCAAGGCGACCATCAAGCGCTTCGTGGGACACTGCGACGCCCAGGGACTGACGCTGCACGATCGCAACTTCTCCGTGCGCTACCAGACGAATATCCCGCGCCAGGTCGGGCTGGCCGGGTCGAGCGCGCTCATCGTCGCGACGCTGCGATGCCTGATGGAGTACTACGGCATCGAGATCCCGATTGAGGCCCAGCCGACGTTTGTCCTGAACGTCGAGCAGGAGGAACTGCGCATCACCGCGGGATTGCAGGATCGGGTGATCCAGGTCTACGAAGGCCTCGTCTACATGGACTTCGACAGGTCGCGCGAACACCTGGTCGCCGGGCTGCCCTGCTATCACTACGAACGCCTCGACCCGGCGCTGCTGCCGCCGCTCTACCTCGCCTACCACGTCAGCCTGGGCGAGCCCACCGAGGTCTTCCACAACAACATCCGCGAGCGGTACAACCGCGGCGAGGCGCTCGTCGTGGACGCGATGTCCCACTTCGCCTCGATCGCCGCACAGGGGCGCGAGGCGCTCCTGACCGGAGACTCGGCGAGGCTCGCCGCGCTGATGAACGAGAACTTCGACACGCGGCGCAGCATCTACGCGTTGCCGCCGTGGCAGATCGGCCAGATTGAGACCGCCCGCCGCTGCGGGGCGAGCGCGAAGTTCGCCGGGTCGGGCGGTGCCATTCTCGGCGTGTACCGAGACGAGGCGATGCTCGACGATCTCCGGCACGCCCTCGGCGTGGTCGGGTCACGGACCATCGTGCCCGAGGTCGCGCCCTGATCAGGAGCCGCGCGGCAACGATCTACGATCCCGTGGCCACCGAGCCCAGCGGGAACCCGAAGTAGGTTCGCGCGTTGCC
>JAPKZP010000550.1 GCA_026393735.1 Acidobacteriota bacterium | reverse complement strand
TCGAAGACCGCCCGGGCCGTCGAGGGCGACAGCAGCGTCGTCACCCCGAACGGCCGCCGCAGTTCCATGTGCGTCCAGTGGTACAGCGGGCTCCGCAGCGTGTCCGGCACCGTCCGGGCCCAGGCCTCGAACTTCTCCCAGTCCGAGGCGTCGCCGGTGCAGCAGCGCTCGGCTTCGCCGTTGGCGCGCATGGCGCGCCACTTGTAGTGATCGCCGTCCAGCCAGATCTCCGTGATCGATCGGAATCGGTGGTTCGTCGCGATCTGTCCGGGCGAAAGATGGCAGTGAAAGTCGATGACAGGCTGGTCAGCGGCCGCCCGGTGGTACAGATCGACGGCCACGTCGCTCTCGAGCAGGAAGTCGGTGTCGAGAAAAGGCTTCATGCGCGTGCTCCCCGTACAGGAAGTAGGCCTACTGGTGAATCTCAAAGCGCTCCTTCAGCCGGATGTCGGCTGACGAACTGCCGATCTGGACCTCGAACGCGCCGGGCTCGACGACCCAGCGCTTCTGGGCGTTGAGCAGCTGCATGTCCTCCGGGCCGACCGTGAACGCGACCGTGCGGGTCTCGCCGGGCTGGAGCGGCACGCGCTGGAATCCGCGCAGCATCTGGTCGTAGGTGGTGACGCTGCTCTGGACATCCTGCAGGTAGAGCTGCACCACTTCGTCGCCGGCCAGGGTCCCCGTGTTCGTGACGTCGACCGACACGCGCACCGGCTCTCCGGCTTTCTGCGTGCGCGGTGACACCTGCAGGTTGGAGTACCTGAAGGTCGTGTAACTGAGGCCGTGTCCAAATGGGTACAGCACGCCGTTGACCTGGGTCGGCTTGTCGTTCGGACCGCCCTTCTCTTCGTCGGCCTGCGCGCTGGGCTTCGTCGGGAAGTTCATTGGCAGCTGCCCCACCGACTTCGGCACGGTGAACGAGAGCTTGCCGCCCGGGTTGTAGTCGCCGAACAGCGCCTCCGCAATGGCCTGCCCCCCGAACTCGCCCGGGAACATCGCCTCGATTACCGCCGGCGCGTGTGCCGCCACCCAGTTGACGGTCAACGCCCTCCCATTGATCAGGACGACAGCGGTGGGCTTGCCCGTGGCCACCATCGCCTGCGCGAGTTCGAGCTGGCGGGCCGGCAGGTCGAGGCTGGTGCGCGATCGGCCCTCGCCGACCATGAGGTCGGACTCGCCCAGGACGACGACGATGACATCGGCCGTGGCGGCCATGGCGCGCGCCTCGTCGAGCAGCGTGCGTTCCGCTGCGGTGGGCGGTTCGGGCACGAGCTCGGACTCGGGCCAGGTTGGCTCGGTGAAGTCCGCGCCCTGCGCGTACTTCACCTGCGTCTCTCCAGACACGACCTTCCGGATGCCCTCGACGACCGAGATCGTGGGCGGATCGTACGGCCCGTACCGGTTGTTCGCGAACGACGTCGAGGTGGCGTTGGGTCCGACCACCAGGATCGACCGGAGGTCCTTGCGGAACGGCAGTGTCCGTGCCTCGTTCTTCAGGAGCACCAGCGATTCCCGCGAGGTGCGCAGGGCCAGCGCCAGATGCCCGGCCGCGCGGACGACGCGGTCGGCCTCATCCGGGTTGACGACGTACGGGCGGTCGAACAGGCCGCGGATGAACTTGACGCGCAGCACGTCGCGCACGCGGCTGTCCAGGGTCACCGACGTGACGGCGCCTTCCCGAACCAGTTCCCGCAGCGGCAGGATGTAGTTCGCCGGCGTGTTGAATTCCGTCCGCACGTTCAGGCCGGCGTTGATCGCCAGCCGGACCGCGTCCTTGTAGTCCTTCGCCACGCGGTGCTTGCTCCAGAGGTACTTCACCGCGTCGCTGTCGGACACGACGTAGCCCTTGAAGCCGTACTCCCCTCGGAGCTTATCGATCAGGAACTCGGGACTGGCTTCCACCGGAACGCCGTCGTAGTCGTTGTACGAGGCCATCGTG
>JAPKZP010000481.1 GCA_026393735.1 Acidobacteriota bacterium | reverse complement strand
GAGAAGAACGCCGCGTTCTTCTCCAGCATGCCGAACGCCAGTGGCTGCGCGGCGTCAAGATCGAGCTTCACGACCGACCCGGGACAGAAGAACTGGTCGGCGGGCACGCCCTGCACGACGTTCTTCACGGGGAGCTTCAGGGCGTCAATCGCCAACTGCCCCGAACTGTCGAGGCACACGAGCGTGCCGCCGGCCTCGACGAATGCCTTGAGCGCCGCGACGCCAGCCTCACCGAGGCCGCCCACGTATTCGTCCGGCAGGGATCCCTTGCGGTTGCCCTCGATGAGCCGCTGCGCCGCGATGGCCGGCAGGACGATCACGTCGAGCGCCGCCTTGAGATTGCCCGCGCGGACCTCGGCGTCACGCAGTGTCGTGAACGGGAACTCGTACTGCTCCAGCAGCCAGCGCGTCCACCCTTCGTCAATCACGTCGTTCCACGGCCGGTACAGGCCGACGCGGGCCTTGTAAACGGGCGCCGACGCGGGCGGCTTGCCGCGCGCGCCGAACACGCGCAGGCCCAGGTCGCGGCCGACCTTCTCAGCCGGTCCGCGCGCGTCCTTCACCGGGCGCACGACGAGACTTCCCGGCGCGTAGGCGTACCCGTCCTGTTTCACGAGGCCGCTGGTCCATTCGACCTGCAGCCCGGCGGCCAGCAGACGGTTCGCGGCGATCACGCCACTGGTGCCGCGCGCGTCGATCAGGAAGTAATCCGGCTTCGGGTACCCCAGCGCGAGGGCGGGCGGAACCGAGACGTGACTGACCTTCGAGAGAATCGGCGCTTCGATCGGCTTCTCGATCGTATCGACGCGCACTCCCATCTGGAACGGCAGCGTCCATCCGGCGACGTCGTACGGCCGCTCCGGCGACGTCTGTCCCGGCAGCTTCCGCGCGGGGTACTTCTGCACTTCGAGCAGGCTCTTCGCGTAGGCGCGGAACGGCTGCGCCAGCATGACGAACGTCGTGCCCGCCGGGTATTCCGTGTCGCCCGCCGTGAACGGCTCGGACGCCTGTTGCACTTCGACGCCGCCCTCGGCGAGCAGGTTGACGAGCCGGGTCGCGGCGGCGGGGTCGTACTGGTCGGGCCTGATCGCGTACGCGAACGGCCCCTCGGCCGAGCCGCGCGCGATTGAACGGCGCCCCATGGCATAGAAGTTCGCCAGCAGCTCGTCCTTGTAACGGTACGCCGCGCCGAGCAGCCCGTGCACCGCGGCGAGGTCGTAATCGACGATGTCGCGCAGCCGCCAGGTGCCGCCGGGCCACGGGTTCGGGAAGTTGATCTGCGGCGCGTACTGCGGAAGCCCACGGGTGCCGCCGCGCAGGTCCCCGGCCGCCACCTCCATCGGGAGCGCGAGTTTCGCCGATGCGACCTCGGTGAGCAGACACACGGTGTTGCGGCCGAGAGGCGCCGAGTCCTCGTAGCCCGGCCAGTAGTAGTCGTACATCGCGTTCGACACCACGCCCGACTTGTTCTGGCTTTCGAGCGACATGGCCATGGCGCTGCCGAGCAGCGCAGCCTCGCGCCAGATGAGCGGGTCCTGGTTCGTGTCGATCGGGTCGTAGTTCGGCGGCACGAAGAACCGCGGGCCGTTACTGCCCATCTGGTGCATCGCGAGGAAGACCTGCGGATGCCACACGTCCGAGAAGAAGTGCGCGAGCGTGCGGCTCTCCGTCATGTTCAGCATGAACATGTCCCGGTTGATGTCGTGCCCGACGTACTTGTGGTACGACCACGGCATCTGGCCGCCCTCAAACGGCGTGCCCTGCATCCTGCGGTTCCAGTCCACGACCATCGTGTGGCCGTCCGGGTTCAGCGACGGCATCAGAATGATGATGATCTCGCGCAGCATCGAGACGGTGCGCTCGTCGCTGGACGTGGCGAGCTCGTAGAGCAGTTCGTTCGCCGATTGCGTGGCGCCGATCTCGCTCGCGTGGATGCTGCACCCGATCGCGATGACGGCCCGCGCGCCGGTCATGATCGCCTGCACCTCACGGTCGTTCGCGAGCCGCCGCGGGTCGGCCAGCAGGCGGTTGTCGATCTGGAGATTCGACAGGTTCGTGATGTTCTCGGGGGAGCTGATGATGGCGGCGATGATGCGCCGGCCCTCGGTCGTGGGGCCGACGTCGACCAGTTCGACGCGCGGTGAGGCCGTGGCGACGGTCTCGAAGTACTTCTGGATGGACGACCAGTCCGCGAGCTTGCCGTCGGTGCCCATCCGGAAGCCGAAGAACGCTTCCGGTGTCGGAACCTGGGCGGTGGCGGCGAGTGGCGCGCCGGCGACAAGCCCGACCATCAACGCGACGCGAACAGCAGCAATCCAGCGTGACATGACTTCTCCCGGTGCCGGCTGAAGCCGACACCCACGAAAGATCCAACCCCGAAACCCTGCCGGCACTAGCTCGCGGTCCCCAGTTTCACCATCGTGGCCCCGAGGTGCGACATCGGGTCGTCCCAGAAGGCCTGCACGAGCGGGTGCGCCTCCAGCGCCGCCTGCACGATGCCGCGCAACACGCCCGTCCCGCGCCCGTGGACGATCCGGATCTCGACCAATCCCGCGGCGTGCGCCTCGCGCACGTACTCATCGACCACCGATCGGGCGTCTTCCGGCCTGAACGCATGCAGGTCCAGCATTCCGTCGACAGGCAGCCGGAATGGTTCCTCGTCGTCTGTCATCGCTGCTGGTGACCTCGCGGGCGCCGGGGCCGGCACCCGCCCTACGTCGTGGCGGCCGCCTCTCGTCCCCTTGCGTAGGCGACTGTCACGGTCGTGCGGATGCCGCCGCGCGGCGTGAAATCTCCCACGACGGTCATGCGCCTGGGCTGGCATGCGGCCACGAGGTCGTCGAGTATCTGATTCGTTGCCGCCTCGTAGAAGATGCCGCGGCTCCGATAGTCCACGAGGTAGTATTTGAAGGACTTCAGCTCGATACAGCGTTCGTCCGGCACGTACGACACCCGGATTTCGCCGAAATCCGGGAGGCCGGTCATGGGACACACCGAGGTGAATTCCGGCGCGCTGATCGCGATTTCGTAGTCGCGCTGCGGCGCCGGGTTGGCGAATGTTTCAATCTTCGTGCTTGACATCGCCTCGAATCTTACCATTTAGTGGCCGAAAATCGCGGGTCGCCGGCATGCGGGCGATTGACACTGACGGGGTGGCGCGTTAGCATTCTTCAACATTTCGCCTTGATTCCGGGGTCTGCCGCTTGCGCGCGCGGCCGGCTTGCGGCAACGTAGTTCGCGCGCGTTCCTTCCAGGAGAGAGACGATGGTAGAGGCCCGCAGGATGGGCAAGTCGGAACTGTTCGCGCACTTCGCGGAACGGTTCGAAGTGAAGCGTGCCGCGGCGCGCGAGTTCTTCGACGAGCTGACGGCGCTCTCGGAGAAGGAGCTGAAGCGTTCGGGCGAATTCGTACTGCCCGGGATGGTGAAGCTGGTGGTGCAGAAGCGCAAGGCCCGGATGGGGCGCAACCCGGCGACGGGCGAGCCCATCAAGATCCCGGCCAAGACCGTGGTGAAGGCGCGCATCGCCAAGCAGCTGAAGGACGCGGTCCTTCCCCGCAAGTAGCGGCACCAGGATCTTCGTCGCGTGGTCGCCGCCTGCCCGTGGCAGGCGGACCACGCGGCGCGTCCCATCTCGGGCTCGAGGTTAGTTCGCCGCTGGTGGCGGCGGCACGCGCGTCAGTTCCACCACGAAGGTCGTTCCTTGTCCGACGGCGCTCGTCGCTGAAATCGTCCCGCCCAGCTGATCCACGATCTTCTTTGAAATCGCCAGCCCGAGGCCGAGGCCCTGCCGCTTCGTCGTCGTGAAGTCCTCGAACAGCGTGCCGATGCGATCCGGAGGAATCCCGCAGCCCGTGTCCGAGACGCGCAGGCGGCAGCTCCCGCCCGCTGCCTCGGTCGCCATCGTCACGGTGCCGTTCGGCGGCGTGGCCTCGATGGCGTTCAGCACGAGGTTGCGCGTCACGCGGCTCAGCGCGAAGACGTCGCCTTCGACGAAGGCGCCCTGATCGTCCAGGTCGAGATCGAGCGACAGGCCGGCCGTCTCGACGAGGCCTCGCATCGACTCCGCGACGTCGGTGAGCAGCCTGTTCAGGTCGAGCGGGAACCGCTCGATGGGCATGGGCCGGGCGAGGCTGCGCAAGTCCTCGAACACGCGCTTGATGTGCGCGAACTCCCGGTCGATCGTGCGGCGGAACAGCTCCCGGTACTCGGCGTCGTCATGCATTTTCAGCATGAGCCGGCAGTTGTTCTGGACGTTCTTGAACGGGTGCGAGAGATCGTGCACGAGCCCGGCGGCAATGCGCCCGAACATGGCGTGCCGCTCCTGCTTGCGGACGTCGTCCTGAAGTTCAACGAGGCGGTCGGCCATGCTGTTGAACGCCTCCCCGAGCTTCCCGATCTCGGACTTCGATTCGACGACGACGCGCTGGTCGAGCCGTCCCTCCGCGATGGCCTCCGTGCCGTGGATCAGCGCCGTGATCGGGCGGATGAGCGACCGGCCCCAGAGCAGTCCCGTCAGCACCATGATGAGCAGCGCGAGGCTGATGGCGGCGATCAGATCGCGCTCGTGCCGGCGTGCGACGGCAAAGGCCTCGCGTGAGGGCTGCTCGACGATGACCATCCAGTTCAGCTCCGGGATGCGGACGCCGACCGCGAGGACCCTCTCGCCCGTCTTCCCGGGAATCTCGCGGACAACCGGCTCGTCCGCGCTCCCGGCGCGGAGCGCCACGACCATCTCGTTGCCGCTGAGGTTCGTGCCTCGGGCGACACGCTCCCGCTCCTCGGGGTTTCCGTGTGCCAGGAGTTCGCCGCCGGGGCCGACCACCAGGACGAACCCGCCGCTGCCGACGTGGATCCGGCCGACCAGCCGCCAGAGTTCTTCGATGCTGAACTCCGCAACGAGCCACCCTTCCTGCTGCTGCTGGTGACCGAGCGGCGCGGCCACGATCGCGGTCGGCAGCAGGTCCCCGTCGACCACGACCGGCGACATGCGCACGCCGTACACGGTCGGAACGTCTCCGGTCGGAAGCGTGACTCCCGGGCGGCCCACGCGGCTGGTCGCGGCCGGCTTGCCCGCGGCGTCAAAGGTGGAGAGTTCGCGGAACGCGGGGAACCGGAGCGCGTAGTTCTTGAGGATCCGATCCTGCTGCTCGGCCGAGAGGTTCGTGTGATTGAAATCGGCGGCGACCGCCTCGAGGATCTGCAGGTTCGTCGCGATGTAGCGACGGACCTGTTCGCCGACCTGGCGGGCGACGTTGAGGTTCCCGTCGACGACACTGCGGCGCGTGCCCTCGCGCAGGGAGTACACGGAAAGGGCGCCGTAGGTCAGCAGCGGCACCACGGCGGCTGTCGCGAGCATGACGGCGAATCCGACTCGGAGCGTCCTCACTGGGCCATCCCCCCGGGCGCGCGAAGCTGCCACCGGTTCAGCACGTACAGCGCATCGCGCCCGTCACCGTCGCGGGGAACTTCGAACCGACGGCTGCTCGCCTGCACGGTCTGGCTCCACGCGAGGAACACGGCCGGCGGATCGTCGCGCACTGCGGTTTCGAAGCTCGTCATGGCTTCGCGGAAGTGCTGATCGTCCCGCGCATCCCGCATGGCATCGAGGGCGGCGTCCACGGCGCCGTTGGCGTAGCCCCAGTAGTTCCAGCGCCGCGACGGGCCCGCCGAGTGCCAGAACCGGTACGGGATCGTCGCGTACGGGCCCCCGACCAGCGGCAGGACGATCGCATCGTAGTCGCCCCTGTCCAGGCGTCCCATCATCGCGGAAGGCGCGATCGACTCGAGGTGCATGCGCACGCCGACATCGCCCAACTGGCGCTGGACGAGCAAGGCGAGGCGCTCGAGGATGGCGAAGTTGGCGGGGACGAGACACGTGAACTCGAGCGGCGGCGTGGATCGGAGAGCGGCGGCCCGCGTCGCCTGCACGTCTGAAGCCTCGCCGCGCAGCAGCCTGGTCGCAGCCTCCGGGTCGTAGACGAACCCGGGAATCGAGCCGTCCCGCGCCCAGTGCTTCGGCCAGATCAGCCCGTTGGCCGGCAGACCCTTCCCGCGAAGCCCCTGCTGCACCAGCGCTTCGCGATTGATCGCGATGTTGATCGCCCGCCTGACGCGGGCGTCACGCAGCGCCGGGCGCGTCGAGTTCAGCAGCACGGCGTAGGCGTAGTAGCTCAGAAACGTGCGCACGTCCACGGAAGACTGATCGCTGAGCAGTTCGGCCGTGTCCGGCCCGACCTCCCAGAGAAAGTCCACGCGTCCGCGCATCATCTCGGCCCAGGCCGTGCGCAGCGTGTCGTACGACCGGAGCACGACGCGATCGATGGGCGGTCGGCCGAGGTAATAGTTCCGGTTGGCCTCGAGCGTAATCGTGTCGGCCGACGACGCGACCTTGGCAAACGGCCCGGTGCCGATCCTGGTCCTGCCGTCCGCGGCCGTCCGCGTCACGGGGCTGTCGAGATCGTCGAGGAGGTAAGAACAGCGGCGGCTCAACGTCACGACCACGTCGCGTTCGCCGGTCGTCTCAACGCTCCTGATGTCGCCGACGCACGCCGACAGCGCGCGGGCCGCGGGATTCGCCACGATGGCGTCAATCGTCCGCTTCACGTCCGCCGACGAGAGCGATGAGCCGTCCTGGAATCGGACGCCTGAACGCACGTGCAGACTCCAGACGAGTCCGTCGGCCGACAGGCTCCACCCTTCAAGCAGGAGCGGTTTCGTCCGTCCGCTGGAATCGTTGGTGGTGAGGCGCTCCGTGGTCACCCACTCGAGGGCTTCGATCCCGTGACTGGGATCCAACTGCCGGCTTTGTGGGACGCCGATCGTGAGCGTAATCGGCCCGGGCGGCGGCGGAGGCGGCGACGAGCCCTGACACGCGAAGGCAGACAGCGCCCCGACGATGCCCAAGCTGAGCGCCTGCAGGAGTGGTCTCCGATGACGACTCCTGACCGTTGGCGCCGCGTGGGCTGGGCGTCTGTCTGCCCTCTCCCAGGGTGCAGAAACGGTTCTTACTTCGCGGGCTCCGGCGGAACCGCAATCATCCACGGACAGAAATTCTGCGAAGCATGCTTCTGGGCCTTCTTAACTACCGTGATCTTCATTGTATCCTCCCTGACGGGTCGCCAACGGCTTCTTCCGCCAGCGAAACGAGCGCCGATTCGAAACTCCGCTTGTGACATGACGGCGCGTCCATGTCGCCAAGTTCCGTGTGTGCCGCGACGGCGCATCCGCCGCCACACACAGGGATGAACGAGCAATCCCCGCACTGGCGCCACGGGGCGAGGCGCTCGAAGCGTCCGGCCGCATCCGCCTGCACGGTGTCGCGGCGGCCCGAGATGTGGCCGACCGACAAGGCGTTGTCGCCGGTGAACCCCGGGCACGCGTACAGCGATCCGTCGGGCCCGATGGTGTGGGAATGGCGGCGGTACAGTTCGCACGGGCCCATGTGGACCCCGTCGGCCGTACGGAAGCCGCGCCGTCGCGTCTCCTCGCGGAGAAACGACATCTGGTCGTCAGCGAAGTGACAGGAGTCGCATACCGATCCCGTGGACGCGCCCGCTGCGCTCATGCAGCTGCCGTTCAGCGGCTGGCGGCCGGCATCGACGCTCGTCAGGGGGATGAGAGGCTTGCCGTCGATGAACCGCGGGGGCGGCGCTGCCTGAGGGTTCGACGGCTTGATGATCGGCTTGAACGCGACGTTCGACACCCGCCCCGCGAAGTCCTGCTCCCGCAGGAAGTCGAGCAGCGCGGGGTAGCGCTCGGCGGTCGCGACGTCGAAGTTGCCGCCGATCGACACCGGCACCTTGCCGGCAACTCGTCTCACGTTCTCGATGATGCGATCGAACGTGCCCTGGCCGCCGCGCAGGGGCCGCATGCGGTCGTGCGTCTCGCGGTCGCCGTCGAGCGTCACCTTCACGCCGTTCAGGCCGAGCGGCAGGAGGCGGTCGACGAACCCGGGCGTGAGCAGAAGGCCGTTGGTAATGACGTTGACGAGCTGGGTGACGCCGCGCGATGCAGCGTGGCGCGCGCACTCGTCCGCGATCAGCATCAACGCCGGCACGTTCAACAGCGGCTCGCCGCCGAAGAACGTCAGCACGAGCCTGCCGGGGCGGACCTCGTCCATCCGGCCGACGATCCACGCGGCCACCCGGCCCGCGGTGTCGAGCGACATCTTCTCGGCCGGCCGCCCGTGTTCGGCGTGGTCGCCCTGGTAGCAGTAGTCGCACGCGAAGTTGCACTGCAGCGTGGTCAGCACCGTCACGCGCAGCTGCGACCCGTCCTCCCTGAATTCCACGAAGCGCGACTCGAGAGCCGCGCGCTCCGCGTCGGCGTTCGCGACGACGAAGCCGTGCTCGACGAGCGTGTCGAGCGCCCCGCGTTCGTCCGCGTCGGCGGGACCGCCGGCGCCACGTGCCTCGAGGCTGTCCAGCAATCGGACGACCTCGTTCGACGCGACGATCTGCGCGTCGGTGAGCGTGTTCATCAGGAACACCTCGCCGGACGGCATCGGCACGCGCACGTTGAACACAGATGGCTTCATCGGTCCCTGTCCTTCCAGCCGTATGTGGAGCAATTCGCATTCCAGCCGCGCGGGAGGAGCAGGGATGGGCAGTGTCGCGCAGGGATGTGCAGGCATGCGGGCCGCGCACAACACCGCGCGGGGCGGGCTCCAGCGGTGATCTACGCGCCGTGGGGATCGCGTGCAGCCGCGTGCAGGATGGCGGTCGGGCGAGGGGGAGGCGCGTCCAGGCAGATTGCAGAAACTGCCACGTCAGAACCGTCAGAGAATGGCATATTCTGCAATGTCGGGCGAGACGGGCGGCCTAGAGTCCCTTGAGCTTGCGGGCGATTTCGCGAATCTCGAGGCGGTCCATCTTGAACTTCAGCGTGCTCAGCGGCATACCCAGGTTGCGCGCCGTGGCGGTGACGTTCCAGCGTGCCTGCTCGAGCGACTTGAGGATGAAATTGCGTTCGAACATCTCGCACGCCTTGTCGAACAAGCCCTCCGTGACCTGCTCCGGCCGCGTGAGTTTTGCGAGGTGGTACTCGTACGGCAGGTCTTCGTCGCCGAGCCAGTCGCGGTCGCTGACCGCCACCAGGCGTTCCATCAGGTTTTCGAGCTCGCGGATGTTGCCGGGCCATGGGTACGCCTGGAGCGCCGCCATGGTGGATTCCTCGATGCCGCGGATGTCCTTCCGGAACTTCGCGTTGTAGCGGCCGATGAAGAACGACGCGAGGTCCGGGAGATCCTCGACGCGTTCGCGCAGCGGCGGGATCTTCATCGGGATGACGTTGATGCGGTAGTACAGGTCCTCGCGGAACCGGCCGTCCCGTACGGCTTTCTCGAGGTCGACGTGCGTGGCCGCGACGATCCGAAGGTCCACCTTGATGGGCCGCCCTCCGCCCACGCGCTCGATCTCCGATTCCTGCACGGCCCGCAGGAGCTTGGCCTGCAGGTCCGGTCTGAGCTCGCCCACCTCGTCGAGGAACAGCGTGCCGCCGTTGGCCAGCTCGAACTTGCCGAGCTGCTGCCGGACGGCGCCGGTGAACGATCCCTTCTCGTGACCGAAGAGCGTCGACTCGACGAGCTCGGACGGGATGGCCGCCAGGTTCACCGGCATGAACGGGCCGTCGGCGCGATCCGACTCGCGGTGGAGCATGCGCGCCAGGAGTTCCTTGCCCGTGCCGCGCTCGCCGAGGATCAGGACCGTGGCCGTCAGCTTCGCCACCTTGCGGACCAGGTCGAGGATCTCCCGCATCGGCCGGCTCGGGCCCACGATGAACGGGCGCTCGCGATCGTCGGCGACCTGGGCGCTGAGCGCCAGCACCTTGCGGTTCAGGTCGAGCCGTTCCGACGCATTGCGCACGAGCGACAGCACGGCGTCGTACTCGAAGTCCTTGGTGATGTAGTGGTAGGCGCCGAGCTTCATTGCCCGGACGGCGGTTTCGACCTCGTTGATGGCCGAGATCATGATCACCTCGACCAGGTGCTGCGTGTCCTTGATTTCGCGCAGGACATCGAAGCCGCCGATGCCGGGCATGCGGACGTCGAGCAGGACGACGTCGACGGTTTCCCGGGCGAGGATGGCGAGGCCGCTCTCGCCCGTTGAGGCGCGCAGCACGCGGTAGTCGCGGCGCAGGATCGCCGTCAGCGTGTCGCGCATGCCCTCATCATCGTCGATGATGAGCACCGTCTTGGAGCCAGGTGGCACGGATCACATCCTCGGAACAGGAGACGGCTGATTGTAGGCGCCGGCAGCCGTGAAGTTCAAGGAGCCGGGCGGCGGGGCGTCATGGCTCCGGGAGCGGCGCGGCCGGCCCGGCGCCGGCGGCTTGACAGTGTCGCAACCCTCCCGGTAACGTGAATCATCCGGTCTGGATTCAGCCATGGACAGCGAACAATCCCCGCGCAAGGCTCGTCTCGACAAGGCTCTGGCCCTGTTCCAGCAGGCCTACGAGCATCAGATGAGCGGCGAGCTCGGCGAAGCCGCCTCCTTGTACCAGGCGTCGATCGCGCTCTTCCCGACCGCCGAAGCCCACACCTTCCTCGGCTGGACGTACTCGTTCCAGGGGAACCTCGATGCCGCCATCGTCGAGTGCCAGAAGGCGATCGAGATCGACCCGGAGTTCGGCAATCCCTACAACGACATCGGCGCGTACCTGATCGAGCAGCAGAAGTACGACGAGGCCATTCCGTGGCTGGAGCGCGCGCTCCACGCGGGGCGCTACGAAAGCTACCATTTCCCGTGGTTCAACCTCGGGCGGGCGCACGCGGGCAAGGAATGCTACAGCCGCGCCCTGGAGTGCTTCCGCGAGGCGCTGGCGCTCGACCCGGACTACGCCCCGGCGGCCGACGCCGCGCGGTCGGCCCGCCTGAAGATTCACTGAGTCCTTCGAATCGACGCACTGAGCAGGAGAAGACCCCGTGGCGACTGAGTTCGACGTCATCATCATCGGCGCCGGAACCGGCGGGTACCCGACCGCGATCCGCGCGGCGCAGCTTGGCCTGAAGGTGGCCGTCGTCGAACGGCAGAAGACCCTGGGCGGCACGTGCCTGAACTGGGGCTGCATCCCGACGAAGGCGCTGCTGGAACACGCCCATGCCTTGAAGATCGCCCAGGGCGCCAGGGACTGGGGCCTGATCCTCGGCGACCAGCCCGTGCGCATCGACATGCACCAGGTGCAGGCGCGCAAGGACAAGATCGTCACCGTGCTCACGCGCGGGATCGAGTTCCTGTTCAAGAAGAACAACGTCACGTGGATCAAGGGAAGCGCGCGCCTCGCCGGCCCGGGCACCGTCGAGGTGACCGGGGAGCAGCCGCAGACGCTCAAGGCCAGGCAGATTGTCATCGCCACAGGGTCGACCGCGCGGAGCGTGCCGGGCATCGAGATCGATCGCACGCGGATCATCACGAGCGACGAGGCGATTGCCATGCGCGAGATCCCCGCGTCCATCGTCATCATGGGCAGCGGGCCCATCGGCGTCGAGTTCGCCACCGTGTTCAAGCGGTTCGGGAGCGACGTGACCGTGATCGAACTGCTGCCGAACCTGGTGCCGCTCGAGGACGAAGCCGTCTCCGCGGAGCTCGAGAAGTCGTTCAAGAAGCAGGGAATCACGTTCCACACGTCCACGACCGTGACCGCCGCGCGCCCCGGCGCCACGGGCGTGAGCATCGACGCGACGATGCTAGACGGGAAGATTCAGACAATCGAGGCGGACTACCTGCTGGTGGCGACGGGCCGCGGGCCCGTCACGACCGGCCTGGGCGCCGAAGAGGCGGGCGTCACGATCGATCGCGGGTACGTCGTGGTCGACGAGCAGTTCCGCACGAGCGTGCCGAACGTCTCGGCGATCGGCGACATCATCACGTTCGGCAAGCCCGGGCATCCGCAGTTGGCCCACCTGTCGACGGCCGAGGGCATCGCCCTGGCCGAGCGCCTCGCGGGCAAGCCGTTCCACGCCATCAACTACGACCACGTGCCGAAGTGCACGTACTGCGATCCTGAAATCGGGAGCGTGGGCCTGACGGAGAAGCAGGCGATCGAGCGCGGGTACGACGTGCAGGTGGGCACGTTCCCGTTCGGCGTGCTCGGGCGGGCGCGCATCGCGAACGAGACCGAGGGGCTCGTCAAGATCGTGGCCGAGAAGAAGTACGACGAGGTGCTCGGCGTGCACATCATCGGGCCGCGCGCCACCGAACTGGTCGCGGAGGCCACGCTGGCGCTGCGGATGGAAATCACCGTGGAAGAACTGATCCGCACGATCCATGCGCACCCGACGATGTCGGAGGCCGTGGGCGAGGCGGCGCACGCCACACACGGCGCGGCGATACACGCGTAGGCGCAAGGGCAGCCCAGTCGAGCATCAGCGAGGCAGATCATGGCTGACGTCGTAATGCCCCAGATGGGCGAGTCGATCGCCGAAGGCACCATCGTTCGCTGGATCAAGAAGGTAGGCGATCGCGTGGACCGCGACGAGCCGCTGTTCGAGATCTCGACCGACAAGGTCGATGCCGAGATTCCATCGCCGATGGCGGGCGTGCTCGTCGACATCCGGGCGAAGGAAGGCGAAACG
>JAPKZP010000144.1 GCA_026393735.1 Acidobacteriota bacterium | reverse complement strand
TGCGCGAGCCGACCATGTACAGCCCCCACAGGCGGGCGGTCCCCTCACCGACCTCGGCGACGGCCTCGTCCCAGTTGTCCACGAGGTTGTCGACCCAGCCGGCGAGCGTGCGCGCGTAGTGCATGCGGAAGTTCTCGGCGTGCTGCATCTCCAGGCCCGCGTCCTGGAGCTGGACGAGCAGCGTGCCGGCGCCGGTCAGCTCCCCGTCGGGGAAGATGTAGCGGTCGATGACCGCCCCGGTACGCGTGGCGCGGTTGTGGTCGCGCGTGATGCAGTGGTTGAGCAGCCGACCCTGGGGCCGCAGCTTGCCACGCAGCGCCGCGAAGTACGCCGGGTAGTTGCGGATGCCGATGTGCTCGGTCAGACCGATCGAGCTGACCGCGTCGAAGTCCCCCTCGGGCACGTCGCGGTAGTCCATGAATCGCACCTCGGCGAGGTCACCGAGACCCTCGCGGTCGATGGCCCGCTTGGCCCAGTCGGCCTGCGCCTGCGAGAGGGTCACGCCGAGCGCCTTGACGCCGTGGTGCTTGGCCGCGTGGATCACCATGCCGCCCCAGCCGCAGCCGACGTCGAGCAGCCGCTGCCCGGGCTGCAGGTCGAGCTTGCGGGCGATGAGCTCGTACTTGTGGGCCTGCGCCTCCTCGAGCGTCGCGTCGGCGGTGGGGTAGACCGCGCACGTGTAGGTCATCGACGGGCCGAGGATCATCTCGTAGAAGCGGTTGGACACGTCGTAGTGGTGGTGGATCACCTCGGCGTCGCGGGCCCGGCTGTGCCGCATGCCCTCGACGACGCGGCGCCAGCGCGGCAGGTGCTCCTGGGGCGGGATCGGCGGCGGCGGATTGGGCATGGCGCTGAGCGACGTCCGTTATCGCGCGCGCGACGCGCTTTGGCTGATCCTTGCTGTCGCGATTTACGTACCGGCCAGTGGGTGGCACCCCGATGGGGAATGGTCGCGTTACGACAACACGTGGGGCCTGTTGGCGGTCGCGCTGGTGTTCATGGCGTGGCTGCGCGTGGTCAAGCGCGACCGCGTAGCGTTTCTCGCGGCAGTGGCGAGCGCCGTTGGATTCGGCATCGGTTTTCCCCTGGGCAGTTGGTGCTGCGTGTTCGGCGAGCGCACGGGTGTCCCGATCGACTGGTGGAAGGTCGCGGAAATGACTTGGGGCCTTTGTGGCGGGCTGTCGTGGGGAGTTGCGGCCTATGCGGTCGACGAAGAGGCGGTCTCACCGCCGGAAGCGAAATGGGCATGGCCGGCCGCGCTGGGAATCGTGCATGTGGCGTGGTTCGTCCCCGTGTGGAACGGCCTTAATACCTTCGCGTATTGGGGCTTCGAGCGCCACGTAATGCCGGAAGGAATCGTTGCGATGTACGGCGTGACCGCCACCGCGCTGCTGGCAGGTCTGATTTTCTGGATGCAGTTGTCCGACTGGCGTCTTTGGAATCCCACGAAAACCGCCAAAGCACTCCTGGTCTGGGTTATGCTTTCGACGTTCCTTCTCCAGTTCGCGAAGATGGCCTATCC
>JAPKZP010000224.1 GCA_026393735.1 Acidobacteriota bacterium | reverse complement strand
CGGCCTGCCCGCCGGTAAACCCGGCCACCGTCATCGCCATGCGCAGCAGTTGTTCCTGGAACAGCGGCACGCCCAGGGTGCGCGCGAGGATGGGCTCGAGCGACGGGTGGGGATACTCCACCGGGGCACGCCCCGCCCGCCGATCGAGATACGGGTGCACCATCTGGCCCACGATGGGGCCGGGGCGGATGAGCGCCACTTCCACGACCAGGTCGTAGAACGTGGCGGGCTTGAGGCGCGGCAGCGTGGCCATCTGCGCGCGCGACTCCACCTGAAAGATCCCGACCGTATCGGCGCGCTGCAGCATGTCGTACACGGCCGGGTCGTCGGGCGGGATCGTCCACAGGTCGATGCGCTCGGCGCCGGCAGGGCCGCGCCGGTTCAACGTCTCGAAGGCGTCCTGCAGCGCGGCCATCATGCCGAGGCCGAGCAGATCGATCTTCACGATCCCCATGTCGGCGCAGTCGTCCTTGTCCCACTGCACCACCACGCGCCCGGGCATGCTCGCGTTCTCGAGCGGCACCACGTCGTCCAGACGACCGCGGCAGAGCACCATGCCGCCCGAATGCTGCCCCAGGTGGCGCGGCAGATCCTGGATGCGCCGCCAGAGATCGACGAACCCCGGCACGCGCCCCTGCTCCGGATCAAGCCCCGACGCGCGCAGATCGCGCGCGAGTCCCGCGTCCGATTCGACGTACTCGAACCGGCCGAGCAGCTTCGACAGCCGGTCGATGTGCGCCGGGTCCATGCCCAGCACCTTCCCCACTTCACGCGTGGCGCTGCGATCGCGGTAGGTGATGACGTTGGCCGTCATCGCCGCGCCGCGCCGGCCGTACTTCTCATAGACGTGCTGGATGACGCGCTCGCGCCTGTCGCCGCTCGGCAGATCGAGGTCGATGTCCGGCCATTCGCCGCGCTCCTCCGACAGGAACCGCTCGAACAGCAGGTCCATGCCGACCGGATCGACGGCTGTGATCCCGAGGCTGTAGCACACGGCGCTGTTGGCCGCCGATCCGCGCCCCTGCACGAGAATTCCCTGCCCGCGGCAGAAATTCACGATGTCCCAGACGATGAGGAAGTAGCCGGCGAGGTCGAGCTTCTCGATGAGAGCGAGCTCGCAGGCAATCTGGGCGCGGGCGCGATCGTGGAACGGCCGGTAGCGCTCCCGTGCGCCGACGAGCGTGATCGCGCGCAGGAAGGAACTGGCCGTCTCGCCTGCCGGCACCGGGTAATCCGGAAAGCGGTAGCCGAGGTCGGCCATCGAATACTGGATGCGATCGGCCAGGTCGCGCGTGGCGGCCAGCGCCTCGGGATGATCGGCGAAGAGCGCCGCCATCTCCGCCGGCGGCTTCAGGTACCGCTCGGCGTTCCGCGCCAGCCGTCGCCCGGCCTGGTCGATCGTCGTCTTGTGACGGATGCAGGTGAGCACGTCGAAGAGCGGACGCTCGGCCGGGTCCGCAAAACGCACGCCATTGGACACGATGAGCGGCACGTGAAAGGCCGCGGCAAGCTCGCGCAGCATCGCGTTGGCGGTTTCCTCCTCGCGCAGGAAATGGCGCTGCGCCTCGATGACGACGTTGTCGCGGCCGAAGGCGCCCACGAGCCGATCGACCAGGCCGCCCACGCCGTGACGGCTGACGGCGAGCGCCTCATGGCCCACGATGGCAATCAGGCCCCGCGCGTGGCCGTCGAGCTCGGCCAGCGTCAGCGCGCCCTCGCCTTTGGGCGCGCGCAGTTTCATGCGGGTCAGGAGGCGGCACAGGTTCTGATATCCCTCGCGGCTTTCGACGAGGACGGGCAGGCGCGTTCCCGCGTCTTCAATCGTGATCTCGCACCCGATGATCGGCTTGATCCCCGCAGCGCGGGCGGCCTTGTGAAAGCGGGGTGCGCCGTACACACCGTCGCGATCGATGAGCGCCAGGGCGGAATAGCCCAGCGCCGCCGCACGTTCGACGAGCGTCTCCGGCAGCGACGCCGCCTCGAGGAAGCTGAAGGCCGATGAGCAGTGGAGTTCGATGTACACGTGTGTTGCCTTCAGTCCTCTCGCCCCTCG
>JAPKZP010000361.1 GCA_026393735.1 Acidobacteriota bacterium | reverse complement strand
GCGCATGACGTCCTGTTTCCTGGCGCCGGCGTGCTGGCGTTCCGGTTCCCGCTGACGTATCTCGAGTACGCGACGCGCACGCCATTCCAGGCGGGCCCGTTTCGGGTGACGGCCATGCCCGTGGCGCATTCGACGGCGATCCCGTGCTTCGGCCTGCGCATCGGATCTGGCGGCACTGTGGTGGCGTTCTCGGGCGACACCGAGTGGACAGACGCGCTGGTCGATCTGGCCGCCGATGCGGACGTGTTCGTGTGCGAGTGCTTCGGGTTCGACAGCGCCCCGCCGCACCACCTCGACTATGCGACCCTCGGGCGGCATCGTGCCGAGTTGTCGTGCCGGCGGATTCTGCTGACGCACATGGGGGAGGCGATGCTCGAACGCGCAGCTGAACTCGGGCTCGATACCGCAAGCGACGGCCTGCGCCTCGTCGTCGGCCATCCGGCCTGACTGTGACAACCTCTCCCGGAGAGGTTTCTACAGTCTGTTGCAACTACTGCAAACCCCTCCGGGAGAGGTTAGTACACGGCCGGCCTGAACGGCAGTCACAGCGCTGCGGCGACGATGGCGGTGAGTTCCTCCGCGGTCAGGACAACAGGATTACCCTTCATGCTGCTCGCGCGGCCGGCCTGGTCGACGATGGCCGGCACGTCGGCCGGTGTGATGCCGCAGGCGGACAGCCTGGGAATCGCGAGGGCTGCCACGATGCCGTCCAGCCACTCGACCGCCGCATCGGCATCTGCGTCCGACCGGCCCGTCAGCAGCCGCCCAACCTCCTCCGCGCGGTCCAGGGCCGGGGCAGTCGTGGCGCGCGCACGCAGGGCCCGCACGTTGGCGGCCATCACGTGCGGCAGCAGCGCCGCGCACACGGCGCCGTGAGGGGCCTTGAACATGCCGCCAATCGGCGCGGCGAACCCGTGGACGGCCCCGAGTCCGGCATTGGCAAGCGCGAGGCCGCCGAGCAGGCTGGCCAGGGCCATGTCTTCGCGCGCCGCCTCGTCCTGCCCGTCTACCACTGCGCGCCGCAGCGACCGGGCCACGCGCGGGATGCCGTCGCGGCAGAGGGCGTCCGTCATCGGGGTGGCCCGCACCGACAGGAAGGGCTCGATGAGTTGAGTCAGCGCGTCCAACCCCGTGGCGGCGGTCACCGGTGCCGGAACGTCATACGTCAGCCGAGGATCGACGATGGCGAGGCGGGGAAGCATGAGCGGGCTGCGCAGGCTGACTTTGACCCGCTGCGCCGGCACGGCGAGCACGGCGTTGCGCGTCACCTCCGAGCCCGTGCCCGCGGTGGTCGGCATCGCGATGAAGGGGAGCGAGGCCTGCTGCAGCGGCTTGCCTCGGCCGACGACCTCCAGGTAGTCCAGCGCATCGCCCGGGTTTGTCGCGAGCGCCGCGATCGCCTTGCCCGCGTCAATCGCGCTGCCCCCGCCCGTTGCAATGACGACGTCGGTTCCGTGGCGGCGCGCGAGATCGGCGCCACCGGTCGCGAAGGCGGCGTCGGGCTCGCCCGAGACGCACAGCAGGGTGCACGTCGTCCCGAGAGCCTGAAGCGCCTCAACCAGCCACTCGACGCGGGACGGTTCGCTCCCGGCGATGACGAGCGGCGTCCGGCCGAACTCGCGCGCGAGGCGGGCGGCGTCTCGGGCGGCGCCCGTTCCGAAGATGATGCGCGTCGCGGTGGCGAATTCCCAGGCGGGCATGGCTATGCGAAGTTCGTTCCCGACGCCGGCGTTCCGTCCGGCATGAACACCGGCGCGTACTTCACAGCCGCCCGCGGTTCCGCCATCATCGGCGCGACGGCGTCGCGCCACTGGGCGTAGTGGGTGGTCTCCTTGTGGGCCGCGACCGCTGCAGGAGTGCGGTAGATTTCAATCAGGACGAAGCGGGCGGGATCGTCCTGCTGCTGGATGACGTCGAACCGAAAGACCCCTGGTTCGCGGACGCTGGCCGACGCGTTTGCCAGGGTGGCGCGCCGAAACGACTCGACGGCGTCCGCCTTCACGTGGACATGAACATGAATGACCTGCATGACGAGGCGATTCTAGCATCCGCGCGCGTCGAGCACGACCGTGACGCATCGGAGCCCGGCACATACGTGCTGCGCGCGTCGATGCACCTGCCGCTTCGGCGCGGCCGCGTCTTCGCGTTCTTTGCGGATGCCCGCAACCTCGAGACGATCACACCCGCGAACCTGAAGTTCCGGATCCTGACGCCCGGCCCGATCACGCTTGCGCAGGGCACGCTCATCGATTACCGCATCGCCCTCAACGGGGTGCCGATGGGGTGGCGCACGCTGATCTCCAGATGGTCGCCGGACGACATGTTCGTGGACGAGCAGTTGAAGGGGCCGTACGCGCAGTGGATCCACACTCACCGGTTCAGCGACGCGCCGGATGGCGGGACCATCATCGACGACGAGGTCCGCTACCGTCTGCCGTTCGATCCGCTCGGGCGGCTTGCCGCGTCCCTGATCCGCCGGCAACTCGATGGCATCTTCCGGCACCGGCAGCGGCGCGTGAGGGAGTTGCTGACGGTCGGCGAGGCGTCATCGTAGGGCCAAGACCCTGTCCTTGTAGGGGCCGACACGGGGCCGGCCCTTACGGAGACATGCATTCCCGCCGCTTCTGATCGCGTCCAGCTGAAGCCCCACGCCACACAGACTGTGGCGTGCGCTCAGCGTGCCGCGAACGTGTCGCAGGCGTTCACACTGCCGGACTCCAGGCCCCGCCTGAACCACTCGACGCGCTGCGCCGACGAGCCGTGCGTGAACTTCTCGGGATGCACGCCCCGGCCCGACATGCGCTGAATCCGGTCGTCGCCGATCGCGGCCGCGGCATTCAGGCCTTCCTCGACGTCGCCCTTCTCGAGGATGTTGCGCTGGCCGGTCGAGTGGCCCCAGACGCCCGCGAAGCAATCCGCCTGCAGTTCCATCCGCACCGCCAGGTCGTTTTCCTGGCCGGACCGCCGCTGCTGGGCCCGCCGCACCTGCTGTTCGATGCCGAGCAGGTTCTGGAGGTGATGCCCGATCTCGTGGGCGATGACGTACGCCTGCGCGAAGTCGCCCGAGGCCCCGAAGCGGGACTTGAGCTCGTCGTAGAAGGCGAGATCGATGTAGACCTTCTGGTCCCCGGGGCAGTAGAACGGGCCGGACGCCGACTCGGCAAACCCGCACGCCGACTCGACGGCGTCACGGAACAGCACCAGCTTGGCGCGGTCGTACCGGACGTTGGCTTCCTTCGGCAACACGGCCGTCCACGTGTCCTGCACGTCGTTGACGACGAACTTCACGAACTCGTAGCGCTCGGTCTCCTCCGCTGATGTCGCGGCTGGGGGCCCCGACGGCGCCGAGGTCGAGACGCTCGTGTCCGCAGGCAGGTCGCCCAGCAGCGCGAAGAAGTTCTGCTTGAAGACGAGGCTCAGGATGCCGACGATGATGAGGCCGCCCAGGCCCAGGCGGAGCCCGCCTCCTCCGCCGCCGACGCGGAACCCGCCCCCGCCTCCGCTCGATCCCCGCCGGTCCTCGATGTCCTCATCGCTCGTGCCGCGCTGCCATCGCATGCCAGACCTCCCGTGTGACGAAAACCTCTCCCGGAGTGATTAGACGAAAACCTCTCCCGGAGCGATTATCCGCCTGCGAGCCGTCTGCGAAAACCTCTCCCGGAGCGATTATGCGGAAACCTCTCCCGGAGCGATTATGCGCCAGGGAGCCCTGAAAACCACTCCGGGAGAGGTTTTCGGCCCAGCCGGGGAGCCGTGGAAGTCACTCCGGGAGTGATCGCCCGGTACAGAAGAGCGGAGGGCGCGGCTGTGGATGCCGGAGCGCCTCACGGGCGGCGGTCGAGGTCCTTCAGCATGGCGCGCACCTTGTTGTCGGACGGGTTGAGCGCGAGCGCCCGCTGCAAGTCGGTGCGCGCCCCCGCGCGGTCGCCGTCGCAGAGCCGGCCGAGGGCCCGCGCGCTGTACGCAGCCGGGTTGTCTGGCGCAATCGCGATGGCGCGGCCGAACTGCTCGACGGCCTTCGCACACTCCCCCTGCTCCACGAGGTACCGGCCGCTGAACAGCCAGAACTCCGGCTCGTCGGGTCTGATCCGCGTCGCAGGGCCCAGCAGCCTCAGGCTGCGGGCGATGTCCCCGGAGCGCTGATATCCGATCGCCCGGCCGATGACAAACCTCGTCGCGTCGGGCAGGCCGGCAGCGAGCGCCTGCAGCAGCAGGTCGTCGGAGCGAACCAGATCGCGGCCACGCGAGAAGAGCAGGTCGCTCAGGTTCCAGAGCGCCGACGCGAGCTTTGGCTCGATGGCAAGCGCCTTTTCGTATGCGGCGATCGCCTCGTCGATGCGGCCCTGGTTGACGAGCACCAGGCCTTCGTTGTTGTAGGAGCCGGCCGAGCGGGTCCGTTCGGCACCGGTGCCGAGCGGCGTGACCCGCGACGGTTCAGACGCGCCGATGTAGCCCAGTGCCCGCAACTGCGCGAGGCGGTCCTGATCGCCCTCGGACCCGGCGGGTCGGCTAGCCTGGACCGGCGCAGCCATGGGCTGGAAGAACCGGGCGTAGTCGACCGACGCCTGCGAGGCGAACGTTACCGGCGGGACCGGCGAATTCTCGAGGCCTGCGCCGCGCGGCATTCCGAGCAGCGCCATCACGGTGGCGCACACCTGGGTGACGCCGGCCTGCTGGCGGGCGGACGACGACCGTGGCGTGTCCGGACGCCACAAGAGGTAGATGCCGTTCGGCCGGTGCCATCTGGCCGCCGTCGCGTTGGCGAAACTCGACAGTTTCGTCGGGCGGCCCTCGCCCCACGTGAAGCCGTGATCGGACACGATGAACAGCGCCGCGCCGCTCGCCTCGGCGAGCCTTCGATAGTCGCCCAGCATCTCGTCGATGCGGTGAAAGTACTGGCGTGGCACGCTGCTGTAGCGCGTGTAGTCTTCGACTGAGATGCTGGTCTGTCGTGGCGGCGCGAATGGCGCGAAGACGTGGCCGATCGAGTCCGTGCCCTGGAAGTAGACGATGGCCAGGTCCGGCTTTCGCGTGCGGATCCAGTCGGTGGCCAGCTCGTGGTAGATGCGCGTTTCGAGCAGGATCCGGCGCAGCCCCGCCACGGGATGGCTGTACGGGTCCACGTCCGACGTCGCGGAGGCGTACTCGGCCGGCGTCAGCCATGGCAAGTACGCCTTGACCGCGGCGAGGTCGGTCTGTCGGCTCACGCGGGCCTCGACCTCGCGGGCCCACGCTTCGCTATCGCGCGGATAGACGACGCCCTCGGGGGGTGCGGCCTCGCTGTACAGGAACGTGAACATCCGATCGGACACCATCAGGCCGTTGACGGGCTCCGCCGGATACGTCGCCCAGAGCCCGAACACGGCGACGCGCTTGCCCGCGGCGCTCGCCATGTTCCAGATGGCCGGCACCTTCCGTTCGCTGCTGGTGATCGGCTCCTTGTCGCCCGTGTCGGGCCGGAGGCGCACGAAATCGAGCACGCCGTGGCGGACCGGATCGGCACCGGTCATCATCGAGGTCCACACAATCGGCGAGAGCGGGGGATGCAGGGTCGCGAGCTGTCCGGCATCGCCCTCGCGCACGAGTTGCGCCAGGTTCGGCATCGCTCGGGAGGCGATCAGCGGATCGAGCAGGTCCCAATCCACGGCATCGAGGCCGACGACGATGACGGGGGCGCGCCCGGCGGCGGACTGGCGGACCACCTCGTCCACAGGCGCGATGGTTGCGGGCTGTCCCGAGGTCGCGAGCCCCGGCACGGCCGTCGGCGCCGGTCCCGGCCGCTCCGGGGACGTTGTGCGCGAGTACCACCGCCCCAGGGCCACACCCACCCCAACGAGTGCGACCGCTGTCGCCGCCACGCCGACCAGTGCCCGTCTCGTCATATGCAACCGAGCGTAGAACAAATCGCCGGGGCGTGCCAACCCCAAAGCCGGAACCGGCGGACGTCACGCATGGCGCCGCGCCACGGTTCCTCTCGTCGGCCGTCCGCGGCCGACACTCCCGGAAAAAAGAAACGCCCTGTGGGCCGCCGTTGGGCCCACAGGGCGACGTGCGTGTTCCAGCCCGATGTCGGGTTAGAACGTCAGACGGAAACCAACCCGGATGCTTCGCTGCCCGGTGAAGTTGGTGCCCTTCTTGAGGAAGTCGACGTTGGTCGCGGTGGCGGTCGCGTTCGAAATGGTCCCCAGAGGCGTCATGGTGCCAGTTCTTGTCGCGATGCCGCCATCGCCGTTACAGATCGCCCCGGGGACGCCGGCGCAGTGCCCGTCCTGCACGAGGTTGTACCGCTGATCCCACTGGGTGATCGCCTGGCGGTTGAACAGGTTGAACACGTCCACGATGCCATCCAGCTTGACGTTGCCGCCCAGCCTGATCGGATAGCTCGCGTGGAGGTTGGCTTCCCAGTCGGCCGGCGAGCGGCCGAGGGTGCCGCGCGGCACGAGGTAGTACTCCCAGCTCGCGTACCCGAACGAGTACCCGTACGCGCTGACCGGAAAACCCGAGAGCCAGCGCATCGACCCGCCAAGGTTGAGGCCCTTGACGGCTCCGCTCTGGAACTCGTAGCTACCGTCGAGTTTGATCGCGTTGCGCCGGTCGTTCGAGAGCGGACCCTGCGCGTTCACGAGGAAGTCGGCGTAGTCGTAGGCCGAGTTGATGTTCGGATCGAGCTGCCCGGTCGACGCCTGGAAGACGCCATCGTAGTTGCCTTCGAGCTTCGACCACACGTAGCTGGCCATCAGCTGCCAGCCATTGCTGTACCGCTTCTTGGCGTTGATTTCGACGCTGTCGTACTTCCGGACCGGTGTCGGTGCGGCGACGTTCGGAAGGCTGGTGTCATAGAACGCCATCTCCTGGCCCATCTCGCCTATGCCGGGGTTGGCGATGAAGTAGCTGCCCTCTGCGGGGACCAGGAAGTCCTCAATCACGCGGCCGAGGGTCCGGTGCGCGTACTTGAAGCCGATCGAGAAGCTCGGTCCGAGTTCGCGCTCGTAGCCCACCAGGTACTCATCGATGTACTGGCCCTTCAGATTCGGGTCGACCGGCGTCGTCGCAGCGCCGAGCACCGACGACTTCGACGGCGTGCCAGCCACCGGCTGGATGTCCGCGGCGTTCGGGCTGTAGTTGTAGCTGAACGCCGTCAACTCGCCGCCGAACGCCCGGATGTTCATGTCCATCGGGATGTTCTCGTAGAAGCGGCCGTAGTTGAAGTAGGCCTTGCTGCGGCCGTCGCCGCTGATGTCCCAGATCGCGCCGAGACGCAACGCCCAGTTCTTGTCGAGGTTGGCGGTCTGGGTGCCGTCGCGCGACAGGAGCGACTGCCGCTCCCAGCGGACGCCGGCATTCAGCGTGAACCGGCTGGCGATCTTCCAGCTATCCTGACCGTAGACCGAGTAGTTGTTCGTCTTCGGTTCGACCTGGAGGGGATCGGCAATCTTCCAGGTGGCCGAGTTCGCACGGTCGAATCCCGACGCGCGATCATCGACGAAATACCGGTGGCGGTAGTAGATGATGCCGGTGCTGGTCTGGATCAGCTTCTGGATCAGCTGTCCGGCGCCGCCGCTGCGGCGGCCCACCGTCGCCGCCACCTGCTCGTAGTCCCCGCCGGCCTTGACTTCGTGCTTGCCGAAGAACTGCGAGAAGTCCGCCTTGAACACGTCGCGAGTGTAATCCTGGTCGGTCCAGCCGCCGAACCCGCCGGCGGTGACGTTGGGCGTGACGCTCAGGTCCTGGTACCGCGGCGTGGTGCTGCCGGCGCCAGTCAGCTTGCTGCTCTCGACGTGATACCCGTACATCACCTTCAACAGCGTCGAGCCGCCGAACACGGCGTCATAGCGGCCCACGATGTCGCTGCCGCCGAACTTGTTGATGCCCTTCCAGGTGTTCTCCGGCCCGGCAATCGCGAACACGTTGCCTTCAGTCTGGCCTGGGTCGCCGAACATCGAGAAGACCAGGGACTGGTTCGACGACGGCTTGTAGGTGAGCTTCACGGAGTACAGGTTCGACGTCCTCGTCTGCGGAATCTCCGAGCCGAGCGCCGGGCTGCCCGGCGTGGACAGCGGCGTGATGATCACCGTGTTGTTCCGCCGGTTCGTGGGATTGTAGGCGCCGTAGAACCAGAGCCGGTCCTTCACGATGTACCCGCCGAGACTGCCCCCCGCATCCCACAGATGGCCAAGGTTGACCACCGTGGTCGCACCGGCCGACCGCTTGCTCTGCGTCTTGTCGTCGGCGTAGAGCGAGCCACCCTCAAAGAACCCGAAGCCGGACCCGTGGAACGTGTTGCCGCCGGACTTCGTGATGACGTTGATGACGCCGCCCGTCATGCGGCCGTACTCGGCCGGCAGACCGCCCGTCTTCACCTCGACTTCGTCGATGAAGTCGAAGTTGAGGGTCTTGCCCTGCGTGCCGTACGCGACACCGGTCGTATTCAGACCTTCGATGATGTAGGTGTTCTCCGCGCCGGTCGATCCGGCAACCGTCGTGCCGGAGGCGTCGGTCGACGTGCCCGGCGCCATCTGCGCCACGGCGTAGAAGTCGCGCCGCGTCGGGAGGCGGTTGAAGATCTCCGGCGTCGCGTTGATGCCGGCGCTCGCCGACGAGGTGTCGACCACCGTCGCCGCGCCCTGAACCGTTACGCTTTCCGAGACGCCGCCGATCGCCAGCGCCAGCTTGACCTGCACGACGCGGTCGATGCCGACCTCGACTTTCTGCTGTTCAGCAGTCTTGAAGTTCGCCAGTTCCGCCTTGACGGCGTAGACGCCGGGCGGCAGGTTCGCCAGCCGGAATTCGCCGGCTGCATCGGTGACGGCCGTCCGAACGCCTTGAAGTGCTGGGCCCGCCGCGGACACGGTCACGCCAGGCAGGGCTCCACCAGTTGAATCGGTAATCGTGCCCACGATTCGGCCTGTGGTCTGGGCATACGCCGCCGGCACCAAGAACACCAGCGCGGCGAGCATCAGGACCGCAACGGCCCGGTAACGAATAAGCATCCTTCCCCCTCATTGAGAGCGCACAATGCGAACGCGACAGCCGACAGGCTGCGGTTCAGTGCCCTGGATCTGTTAGCACTAAGCCACAAGCATACCTGATGCCAAGCGCGCGCGTCTCCTAGAATCGCATTTGGCGCGCCGTTAGGGTCACCAGACACCGACGAGGGGCTCGTGACTCAACCAAGCGCTGGATCTGTGTCCAAACAATTGAACCATGTTCAGATGGTCAGCACCGTTCCGGCGGCGGGACCGAACTACTTGATGCAAGACTCTACATTTGGATGGCGCGACTGCCGGGCCCGGGCGGCATCATGCCGGGTGGTTCTCGTGCAGACGAGCGGACCCAGCCTCGCCCTCAGCGGCTCGCCAGGCTCCGAATGAGCGTCAGCAGCATGCCAATCGCCACGGTGTTGTGACCGCCCTGGGGCACGATGATGTCCGCGTACCGCTTGCTCGGCTCGACGAACTCGAGGTGCATCGGCTTCACCGTGTTCTCGTACTGCTCGATCACCGACTCCATGGTCCGGCCACGCTCCGCCACGTCGCGCCGCAGCCGCCGGATGAAGCGGATGTCGTCGTCGGCGTCCACAAAGACCTTCACGTCGAGCAGCGCGCGCAGCGGTGCGTCCGCGAAGATCAGAATGCCCTCGACGATGATGGCCTTGCGCGGGTGCGCCGTTTCGGTGACCGACGTCCGGTTGTACCGGGTGAAGTCGTACACGGGCACCTCGACGGGATCGCCGTCGCGCAGGCGCTGGAGGTGGCGGACCATCAAGTCGGTCTCGAGCGAATCGGGATGATCGTAGTTGAGCGCCGCCCGCTCTTCGAGGCGGAGGTCGCTCCGCTCGCGATAGTACCGATCGTGCTCCAGCACCGTCACCTGATCGTTCCCCAGGCTCTCGACGATGCGACGGACGACCGTCGTCTTGCCGGACCCCGACCCCCCCGCAACGCCGATGACGACTGAACCGGTGCTCATGACATCCCCCGAGTGTTCCGCAGGGCTGAAGCCCTGCGCCACGAACAGCCCTGTGGCTCTCTATACGGCGCGCAACCGTTCGGCGGCACGCTCGAGCGTCTCGTCCTTCTTCGCGAAGCAGAACCGCAGCACGCGCGGGGCTTCGCTCGTGTAGAGAAAGGCCGACGTCGGGATTGACGCCACGCCGTGCTCCAGCAGCAGGCGGCGTGCGAACGCCGCGTCCGCCTCGTCGCTGACCGCCGAATAGTCGAGTATCTGGAAGTACGTGCCGTGGCACGGGACCGGGGCGAACTTCGATCCGGCGAGCAGTTCGAGGAAACGGTCCCGCTTGGCCTCGTAGAACGCCGCCAGGTCGTCGTAGCTCGTCCGCGCGCGGGTGACGTCGGTGTATGCCATCTGGATGGGCGTGTTCGTCGCGAAGGTGACGAACTGGTGCACGCGCTGGATCTCGGCGGTCAGCGCCTGCGGCGCGGCGACGTAGCCGATCTTCCATCCTGTCGTGTGGTACGTCTTGCCGAACGAACTGACCACGCACGTGCGCTGCCGGAGCCCGGCGTGGCGCGCCAGGCTTTCATGCCGCCGCCCGTCGAAGATGATGTGCTCGTACACTTCATCGCTGAGCACGACGACGTTGGTCCCGTCGAGGAGGGCGGCCAGTTCGGCGACGTCGGCGGCGTCGAGGACGGCGCCGGTCGGGTTGTGCGGCGAGTTGACGATCAGCAGGCGCGTGCGCGGGGAGAGCGCGCGGCGCACCTCGGACCAGTCGATGCGATAGCCTGGCGCGCGGAGCGTCACGAAGCGCGGTGTACCGCCGTTCAGGCGGACCACCGGCACGTAGGCGTCGTAGCAGGGCTCGAACAGCACGACCTCGTCGCCGGGGCGGACAAACGCCGAGATGATGTCGAACAGCGCCTCCGTCGCGCCGGCGGTGACGGTGATCTCGGTGACGGGATCGTAGTCGGCCTGGTAGAGGTGCGCGATCTTCTCCGCCAGGGCCTCGCGAAGGCCCAGCACGCCAGGCATGGGGGCGTACTGGTTGTCGCCCGCCTCCATGTAGCGGTGAACCGAGGCGACCAGTGCCGGGTCGCAGTGGAAGTCGGGGAAGCCCTGGGACAGGTTGATGGCGCCGTGCTCGTTGGCGAGCCGCGTCATCACGGCGAAGATACTGACGCCGACGTCGGGGAGTCGGGAGTCGATGCGAACCGGGGCGTCCATCCATCCTCCAGAGGGGCGTTTGACACTTGTACACCATTCCGCGGCACGACAGGGACCTGGAGGCCGGGATGGGGGACTCTGAACTCGAGATAGGGGGCACGGTGTGGCCGCTCAGAACCCCGACTTGCGCTGTTGGTACGCTTTGTGCTCAAATTCTGAACGGTGCCAGCAAGTCGCCGGGTTTCCGGCGATCCGATGTTCCGTCGGCCCGGCACCCGGTTGAACGACTCGACACCCATGGCAGCTACCGCAATTCCGGCACGACGATCCCTGACCAGGGCTGACGACCTGGTCGCGATGGCCGTGCGTGCGACCGGGCGCCTCGCGTTCGCGGCGCTCGTGGTCTTCCACGCGTGGCTGTTCTGGACGCACGTGGCGGCCGGCAAGCTGTTCGAGCCGCAGATCGCGCTCCGCTGGGTGGTCGCCGTTGGCGTCCTCGTCGGCTTCCGGGCGCTCAGCCGCGTGGGCTTGCCGCTCTTCTTCGGTAAGCGCGCCGTCGTGCTCTGGCTGCTCGTCATTCTGATCCACTGTCACGCAGTGTGGACGGGCGATGCCACCAGTGCGGAGTTGGGCATTCCCGAAACGATCGGCGCGCTCGCGCAGTTGACCAGTTCGGTCAGCGTGCTCGGTACGCTGCTCGTCATCCTGCTCGCCACGTCTCTTCGCGCCGGGCAGCGTGGCCGTCCGGCGTTCTCGATCCCGGTCGTCGTCGCCGGCTTGGCGTCGCCCGGCTGCACGTTCCGTTTTGCTCCCCGTCCTCCGCCGCTGGCGTAGACTCCCGCTCAATTCCCTGACAACCGTGTGATCCGCGCGGGCGCGTTGCGTGCCGGGTGGTTCACGTCGTGCGTGCTCCGTTGGACAACAGCCGGCGCCGCCGCAAGGCGCGCCGTTTCTTGACGGGTTGAGATCATGGGCAGTTTCCGTTCGTTCGTCGTCGTCGTGTCGTTCGTTCTGCTGGCGGCATCCGCCGCCCGGGCCGGAGAGATTGTCGGCACCGCCGCAGACGCGACAGGGGCCATGTTGCCGGCTGCGCACATCACGCTGCACAGCGAGACCACCGGCATCGAGCAGTTCGCGCAGGCCGATCTCGAAGGCCGCTTCCGGTTTCCCGATGTGGCGGCGGGCCGGTACCTCGTGACGGCCGAGTCGGCCGGTTTCTCCAGGGATTCCAGAACCGTCACCGTGACCGATGGCGCCGCCGCCGTGACGGTCGCCTTTGCGCTCGTGCCGGGCAACGTGGAACTGGGCGTCACGGTGACCGCCACGCGCAGCGAGCGCGCGGCTGAATTCGTGCCGCTGCGCGCGGACAGTGTGAGCCGCGAGACGCTGCAGAATCGGACGCCGCTCTCCACGGGCGACGCGCTGCTGCTGGCGCCGGGCGTGACGCCGGTCGGCAACGGTCCGATGCAGGTGCGGCCCCGGCTGCGCGGCCTCGACTCGACGCGCGTGCTGGTGCTGGTGGATGGCGAGCGGTTGAATAACGCGCGCACGGCGACCGATCGGGCGGGCACCGAGGTCGGGCTCATCGATCTCAACACCGTCGAGCGCCTCGAAGTCGTCAGCGGCGCGGGGTCCGTGCTGTACGGGACCGACGCGCTCGCGGGCACGGTCAACATCATCACGAACCAGGCGCGCTTCAGCGACACGCTGCGGCTGACGTACGGCTTCGACGGGTTCTACAGCTCGAACGAGAACGGCCGCCGGGGATCGATCGCACTCGGCGCGACGGGCAAGCGGTTCGCGGTGCAGTTCTCGGGCGGGCGCGAGGACTTCGGCAACTACAAGGCGGGCGCCGCGGGTAGGAACGAGGACACGCGGCCGTTCTTCGCGAGCGGCCGGGTGACGAACGTCGATACCATCGACACGAACTTCGGCTTCTCGTTCAAGGCGTTTCCCGACCCGTTCAACACCCCGTACGTGCGCGCGTCCGCCACGGTTCCGACCTCGAGCGCGAGCGGCAACAACCTGAACGCCAGCGCGCTCGTCGCGCTCACGGGCGCGCAGACACTGCAGGTGAAGTACATCCGCCGCGAGATGGACAACGTCGGGTTCCCGGACTTCGAGCAGCCGATTTTCTTCTCGCGCGTGACGCTGCCCTACAACGACCTGGACAGGGTCTCCGCGCGGTACGAAGCGCGTTCGATCACGCCGTGGTTCACCAACCTCAAGGTGACGGGCTACTACCAGGACCAGCGCCGCCTGCTGCGCAACGAGTTCCCCGTGCAGTTCCCGGTGCCGTCGCCGGCGTTCTTCCCGATCAACGTCTACCGGCTGAACCTGCTGACCGATACCGAGCAGCACGTGCAGACGCCCGGGCTCGACGCGCAGGCGACCTTCGTGCCGGCGCGTGATCACATCGTGACGACGGGCGTGATGGTCTATACGGATCGCAGCCAGGACACGCGCACGAACACAACGCAGACCACGATCATCGGCAACGTGTCGCTCGGGGCCCGCGGCCCGCAGGCCAACGTGTTCAGCGACCCGGTCCTTGTCGGCCCGGCCTCCGTCACGCACCCGGTGCGCGTGCCTGACGCCTCGTTCCGCGACGTCGGGGTCTTCGCCCAGGATGAGTGGGACGTGACGCGCGCGCTGCGCCTCGTCTTTGGTCTGCGCGTGGATCAATACCGTGTGCTGACGAACCCGACGGCGGGTTATGACGTGAACGCGCTGCTCGTCGGCGCCGTGCCGCCGATTCGCCCCGAGACCATTCCGAGCGTGACGGGCGACCGCGTGTCGCGCGCCGCGCTGACCGGGGATCTCGGCGCGGTGTACCGCCTGAACGGTGCGCTGACGCTGCAGGCCCGCTACGGCCGCAGCTACCGCCACCCGAATCTCGAGGAGTTGCTCTTCTCGGGGCCGGCGACCGTCGGCGCGATCGTCCCCAACATGACGGTCCAGCCCGAAGTCGGCAACAACATCGACCTCGGCCTCAAGGTTCGTGCGGGGCGCGCCAGCGGGTCGGTGTCGTACTTCACGAACACCTACCGCGGGTTCATCTCGACGGAGATCGTGTCGACGACGCCCTCGGGGCCGCTGTCCCAGGCGATCAACTTCAGCGATGTGCGAATCCAGGGCGTGTAGGGCGACCTCGATGTGCCGGTGGTCGTGCGTCCCGGGGTCATCACGTTCTTCGGGAACGCGGCCCTCACGCGCGGCACCGTGCTCGCGGGTGTGAACGCGCTGACCGGCGCGTCGCTCGCCGGCACGCCGCAGGACAACATCTCGCCCGCCAAGGCGCAACTGGGCGTGCGCTTCAACGACGCGCGTGACCGCTGGTGGGTTGAGTACGGCGTGCGCAGCCAGGCCAAGGTCACGCGGGTGGCTTCGACGCTTCTCGAATCGCCGTACCTGATTCCCCAGGACCTGCTGGGCCTCGACGGGTTCACGATTCAGCGCTTCTCGTGGGGCCTGAACCTGCGCCCGCGAGATGGCCGCATCGGCCTGGTGTTCGCCGTCGAGAACCTGGCGGATCGCTTCTATCGCGAGCAGTTCCAGTTTGCGCCGGCGCGCGGCCGCAGTGTCACCGTGGCGGTGCACGTGCGGTAGGCGTTCCTCGGTGTGCTGCAGGGGGTGGTGCTGTCAGGCGTGCCGGCGCCGCCCCTTTTTTTCGGCTC
>JAPKZP010000236.1 GCA_026393735.1 Acidobacteriota bacterium | reverse complement strand
GTTCGTGAGCCGCCACCGCCGTCTGCTGTGCGGGGTCGAACGAAAGGAAGTCCGGCGGCACGAGGACCACGGGCCGGCGCAGGCCGAACGTCACCGGCCGAACCACGCGTGGCGAAACGCGGAACTCCGCGTCGGCGCCCACGAGCATGACAGCGGCGGCGACCGCGGCTGGCCGTGGGTCCGGCCCGAGCGAGGCACGCCGGAGCCGGGAGAGCGAGATGAGGCCCAGCCCCAGCCAGGCCAGGCGGACAAGCAGCCCTGTGACGTAGACCGCGGCGACGACCGACTCGATGCGGGCCGGCAGCCAGGCCAGGATGCCGGATGCGCGCCACGACGCCGGCGCCAGTGGCGCCGCGGAGTGCCCGGGCCCGGTCTGCACGACCAGGTGCTCGTCGCCGGGCATCGCCGGGACGGCGACGGTCGCCCGAGCCTGAGCTGGCATGGGCACCCACGGCTGCAGGATCGGAAGCACGAGGCACGCCACGAGCACCGCCCGAAGGTAGACCAGCCGGGCCTTCGGCGAGGTGACCCGCAACACGAGGGGCAGCAGCCCTCCCGCCGTCCCGATCGCGGCCACTTGGACCGCCCACGCCGCGAGGTTGCCGAGGGACAGGTCGATCATCTCAGGCCTCCTCGATCTGCCGGGCGAGTTCTTCGAGCTCCTTCCTGGTGAGACGCCGATCGTTGACCAGATGCACCAGCAGGGGGTGGGCGGCGCCGTCGAACAGGCGATCGACGAACTCGCGGACCATCGACCGCACGACGGCCGCTTCAGGGCGCGTCGGACGGTAGACGTACGCCCGGTCGTCGAGGCGCCGCTTGAGGTGCCCCTTCCCTTCGAGCAGCTTCATCATGGTCATGACGGTGGTGTAGGCGACCTTGCGGCGGGCGAGGAGGTCCTGGTAGACGTCGCGCACCGTGGCGTCGCCTTTCTGCCAGACCACCTTCATGATTTCGAGTTCCTGCGGGGTGAGGGTGGAGGGTTTGGGTTTCATGTCTACTAACAACTTAGTAGTTAGTAGTTAGTTTGTCAAGAGGTCCCCGCCCCGGGGGAAAGAAATAGTGGTAGGCTACCGACCGCTCGCCCTCGAGGCGGCAACGGGCCGCGGGCACACACCTCGAATCCGGCGGACGCGGGAGGTCGACGACATGACACGGCAACGGACGGTGATGGCCACGGCCATCGGACTGGCGGCGATCCTGCTGACGCCGCTCCAGGGATCCCAGGGCCCGAGCCCGGCTCCCCTGCAGGACACGGGCAGCTACCTGTACCGATTCGTCATCATCCAGGCTGCGCCCGGGCGGCTCCTCGACCTGATCGACATGTACAAGAACCGGCTGGCCGTCATCCAGGCCGGCGGCGACGAGTTGCCGTTCATCGCCCGCCACGCGCAGGGCGATCACTGGGACCTGTGCCTCATCTATCCCAGCGGGAGCTTCACCGAGTACTACAGCGCGGAGCGCGTGGCGAAACGCGAGGCGGCGGCGAAGGCGTCGGGCGTCCCGAACGCCGAGTTCGCGCAGCGGTTCTACAGCATGGTGGCGTGGCACGAGGACCTCTACGCCGAAGGCCCGCCGCTGCAGGTGTTCCGCGACCACGTGCGGGGCGCGGGCCTGGCGCACTTCGAGATGCTCCTGGCGCTGCCGGGCAAACGCGACGATCTGGTGAAAGAACGGCAGATGGAAAACGTGTTCAACCACGAGCGCGGCCGCCCGCACACCCTCATCTTCGTGCACGACCAGGGCGCCGCCTGGGACGTGATCACGCTGGACGTCTTCCGCGACTGGCGGCATTACGCGGAGCAGGAATCGATACCCGCCGACGTCACGGCCGCCGCGGCGAAGAAGGCGGGATTCGCAAGCGCGGACGCGGTGGGCCCGTTCATGCGAACGCTCATCTCCTCGCACCGCGACACGCTGGGCCCCATCGTGGTCGCCAGTCAGAAGTAGCCCCTGACCGAATGACGTCTGGCGGTATAATCGCGCAGCCCAAACCTATGTCCACTCCCGCGCCTGCAGCCATACCGGCCATCGATCGACGCGCGGCTCGCCTTCGCCGCGTCCCGAGCCTGTTCGTCTCGCACGGCTCGCCGTTGACCGTGATTGACAAGGACTACGCGGGAGCGATCCACAAGTTCACCGCGCGGCAGCACCGCCTCCGCGCCATCGTGGTGGTGTCGGCCCATTGGCAGACCTCGGGCACCATTCACGTCACGAGCAGCCCGAAGCCTCCGCTCATCTACGACTTCGTGGGCTTTCCGGGCTGGCTCTACGAGATCGCCTACGCGTGCCCGGGCGACCGCGCGGTGGCGCAGGCCGTGGCCGTCTGCCTCGAACGGGCGGGACTTGCCGCCCGGCTGGATCCCGATCGCGGACTCGATCACGGCGTCTGGGTACCGTTGAGCGTCGCGTTCCCGGAAGCGGCCATCCCCGTCGTCCAGGTCTCGTTGCCCCTGCCGTCGACGACGGAGGCCCTGTTCGCGATGGGCCGAGCGTTGTCGCCGCTACGGTCCGAAGACATCCTGCTCGTGGGCTCCGGCGGCATCGTTCACGACCTGGCGCACCTGCACATGGACATGGCCGACGGGACGGCCGAGCCCTGGGCGGTAGAGTTCGACACGTGGGTCCGCGACAAGGCCGGCAGCCTCGACCTGACGGCGCTCAGCGGCTACGAGCGGCTGGGGCCGCACGCGAGAGTGGCGGTTCCGACCTCAGAGCACTTCGATCCGCTGCTGTTCGTCATGGGCACAGCGCTGCCCGGCGATTCACTCTACGACCTGTACGAAGGATTCCGCTACGGCACGCTGTCACTGCGCTCGTTTGCGCTGACCGGCCGACGGCGCGAGGATCGCGGATTCTAGGATTTGTCCGGGTTTTGAGGTCTGCCGAGAACGAACTCCCGACGTAGTCGCGGCGGGTACAAAACAGTAGCCCGTCGCTCAGACCCAGAGGTTTCCGGCCCCCATCGGATTCCCCCAAGCCCGAGCGCCGGGCTGCTGTCCTTCCCTTTCGCAAGGCCGATGCCAAGAGCTGCCAAGCGGCCTGTGTCGCGGATCCGGCCAGAAACACGACGCTCGACGACTGGAGCGGAGGAAATTGCCGACTGATTGTCACGGAATTCCGACGGTATGCCGGAAGTTCGTCGGGAATCCGGTATAGAGGGATCAATCACACCGGACTGGGCGCTGAGAATCACTACAGACGCTGGGCGCGCCACCGCGACGTCGCTGAAACATTCCGCGCCCGTAGTGAGATGCCGCTATTCAGGCCAGGTCTGGAGAAGCGAGCGCCTGAGCGATCCGGTCCGCCATCGCCGCGCAGCCGAGGTACGTCGCGGTACCTGCCTCGACGAGGTCCTTCGTTCGGTGACCGTCGGCCAGCGTCCGGCCGACGGCCGACTCGATGGAATCCGCCTCTGCCTCCAAACCGAACCCGTAGCGCAGCATCAGAGCGGACGACAGGATGGCGCCGACCGGGTTGGCGACGTCGTGCCCCGCAATGGTCGGGGCTGACCCATGGACGGGCTCGAACAAGCCCGGGCCCTCACCGAGGCTGGCGGACGGCAGCAGGCCAAGCGAACCCACGACGGCCCCGGCCTCGTCGGACAGGATGTCGCCGAACAGGTTCTCGGTGAGCACCGTGTCGAAGCGGCGTGGATCGAGGGTGAGGGCCATGGCGCAGGCATCGACGTACATGTGCTCGAGCCGCACGTCGGGATAGCCGGCCGCCACCTCGTTGACGACGGCCCGCCACAACTGCGACGTCTCCAGGACGTTCGCCTTGTCGACCGACGTCACCATCCGGCGCCTCGACTGGGCGAGCCTGAATGCGACGTGGGCCACGCGGCTGACCTCCTCGCGCGTGTAGCGCAGGGTGTTGAGCGAGTCGCCGGCCGCGATGTCCAGATGCCGTGGTTCGCCGAAATACAGTCCCCCGGTCAGTTCGCGCACGAAGCACAGATCCGTCCCCGACACGCGGGAGGGCTTCAGCGGCCCGGAGTCTTCGAGTCCTGGCCAGAGCCGCGCCGGGCGCAGGTTCGCGTAGACGCCGAGGGCCTTGCGCAGCGTCAGGAGGGCGTATTCGGGTCGCTGTTCGTGGGGCGCCCGGTCGTAGGCGGGATCGCCGACTGCGCCGAGCAGGACAGCGTCCGCCGACC
>JAPKZP010000625.1 GCA_026393735.1 Acidobacteriota bacterium | reverse complement strand
TCGTCATGCTCATCAACGATCCGCCGGTGCCGGATCCGGCTGACCCGTCGAAGCTGGACCCGAAGACGTTCGGCGGCCGGGCGATGACCTACTACGGCCGCTGGACCTACAAGTACGAGATCGGCGCCGAGAAGAAGGCCGCGGCCGTGCTGATCGTGCACGAGACAGGGCCGGCCGCCTATCCCTTCTCGGTCGTGCAGAGCAAGGTCACCGAGCAGTTCGACCTGGCCGCAGCCGACGACAACATGGGACGCGCGGCCGTTGAAGGCTGGATCACGCTGGACCAGGCGAAGGCGCTCTTCGCGATGGCGGGCCAGGACTTCGACGCGCTGAAGGCGCAGGCGGCCACGCGGGCGTTCAAGCCGGTCGCGTTCGGCGTGACGGCAACGACGAGGCTCACGAGCGTGATTCGCAAGATCGATTCGCGCAACGTCGTGGGCCGCATCGAGGGCAGCGACCCGGCGCTGAAAGACGAGGTCGTGATCTTCACGTCGCACTGGGATCACTACGGCATCGGCCCCGAGATCAACGGCGACAGGATTTACAACGGCGCCCTGGACAACGCCACGGGAATCGGCGGGCTGATCGAGCTCGGCCGTGCGTTCAAGGCGCTGCCGGTGGCCCCGAAGCGGTCGCTGCTCTTCCTGGCGGTCACGGCCGAGGAGCAGGGCCTGCTCGGCTCCGACTACTACGCCCGGCACCCCATCTATCCGCTCCGCAAGACGGTGGCCGTCATCAACATGGACGCGCTCAACATCTACGGGACGACGAAGGACCTGACGGTGGTGGGACTGGGCGCGTCCGATCTCGACGACTACGCAAGGGCGGCGGCCGCGGCCCAGGGCCGTGAACTCAAGGCTGATCCCAACCCGGAAAACGGGGGCTACTTCCGATCCGACCACTTTTCATTCGCCAAGCAGGGCGTGCCGGCGATCAACGCCGGTGGCGGCGACGACTTCGTGGGCCGCCCAGCGGGGTGGGGCCAGCAGGTGACCGCCGCCTACACCGCGCAGCACTATCACAAGCCGTCCGACGAGGTCCGGCCCGACTGGGACCTGGCGGGCGCGATGCAGGACCTGCAGATCTATTACGCCATCGCGATGCGCGCCGCGACCACGGCGCAGTGGCCGCAGTGGAAGCCCGGCAGCGAGTTCAAGGCGAGGCGGGACGCGATGCTCGGGAAATAGGCGCCCCTACTTCTTCGTCGCCTTCTTCGGCGCCGCCTTCTTGGGTGCCGCCTTCTGCGCGGTCATCTTCTTACCGGCTCCACAACATGCCATCGGTGTCCTCCTGCATAGGGTTGCGGGGGCTCCGCTCGGCGATTCTACCTCACCACGTGGGCCACAGCGCCCGGCCGTACGAGAAGATCGGCCACGGGATGGCCGCCAGCAGGATCAGGAGCGCAAGCGTGAAGAAGATGGACGTGTCCCGGTGCGCGGCCGCGCCACCGCGTTTCGCCTTCAGGAACCCGATATGGGCGAGCACCACGGCGACCAGCGCCGACAGCGGGTGCTCGATCAGCCAGAACCGCATGCCGCGGCTCTGCATGGCGACGGCCATGTTGCTCAGGGCCCCGGCCACGGCTGGACTCAATACGCCGTAGAGCACGAGGCCCACGAGAAACTGCACGTCCATCGCCACCACGAAGGCGCGTCCGAATGCGCCGTCGGTGCCGGTCCAGGGTTTGCCCCCCAGCCGGCCCGACCACGCGCGCGCTGTCGCGGCGACGCCCATCGCTACGACCACCCATCGCAGGAGCGAGTGGACGTAGAGAACGAGACCGTAGCTGCCGTACTTGCTCAACATCCCGCCATTCTACTTCGCGGGCGGCGCCATCGTCAGTTCGACGTCGATCGTGATCGAGACCTCGTCGCCGACCACCACGCCGCCGCCGTCGAGCGACCGGCTCCACTTCACGCCGAAGTCCTGGCGGTTGATCTTGGTGGTGGCCGCCGTCCCGGTGCGGGAGATGCCGCGCTGGTCCTTGATGGCCGGGCGGAGCGCTTCCACGTCCAGGACCACTTCCTTCGTCGTGCCGCGGATCGTGAGATCCCCGGTCACCTTAAAGCCACCTGCCGCAACCGGCTCGATCTTCTTCGACTTGAAGGTGATCGTCGGGTAGGTCGCGACATCGAAGAAGTCCGCGCTCTTGAGGTGCGTATCCCGGCCGGGTTCGCGGGTGTCGATGCCCGCCACGTCGATACTGGCCTCGATTGCGCCGGCGGCTGGCCTGGCCGGATCGAAGGTCACCGTGCCCGTGATCTTGCCCATGTCACCGCGCACCGTCGACACCATCATGTGGCGGACGGCGAAGTGCGCCGCGGAATGAGCCGGGTCAACCGTCCACGTCTGCGCCTGTCCCGCGGATGCGCCGGCCAGGAGGAGGAGAGCAACGATCAGTGAGCGACGAGCCATAGTGAACCTCACATTGAAATGCCAGGGATTCCGCCCCCTCAGGTGGAGGGCACTTCTACTGTGACGCCGGGAGGCGGCGGGTGGATCCAGCCGCTGTGCTACCCTCGTGGCGTGGATCTCACCGCGCTCGGCTGGGATGAGGCGTTTGCCGCGGCGTTCGCGCCCTTTGCGGAGCAGGGCGACGTGCCCGCGCGCGTCACGCTCGAGCATCAGCACATCTACACCGTGCACACCGGTCATGCGGACCTGCTGGCCACGGTCTCCGGCGGGTTGCGGCACCGGGCGGAGTCGCGCCGCGAATTCCCGGGCGTGGGCGACTGGGTTGCCCTGCGCGCGCTGGAGGCCGGGCGCCGGGGAATCATCGAGGGCGTGCTGCCGCGGCGGTCGAAGTTCTCCCGGAAAGTGGCCGGCCAGATCACCGACGAGCAGATTGTCGCCGCGAACATCGACGTCGTGTTCCTGATGATGGGCCTCGACGCCGACTACAACCTGCGCCGCATCGAACGCTACCTGACCACCGCGCGCGATGGCGGCGCGACGCCGGTCGTCGTCCTCAACAAGACCGATGTCTGCGACGACGTGGCCGAGTGCGTGGCCGAGGTCACGGCGGTGGCGCAGGGCGCCCCGGTCATCGCCGTCAGCATGAAGGCTGACGATCAGTTCCGGGCCATCGAGCCGTTCCTCGCGCCCGGGCGCACGATTGCGCTGCTCGGGTCATCCGGGGTGGGGAAGTCCACGCTCGTCAACCGGCTCGTCGGATACGAACTCCTGCGGACGCGAAAGGTGCGCGAGAACGATCAGAAAGGGCGCCACACGACGACCCACCGCGAGCTCATCATCCTGCCGGGCGGGGCGCTGCTCATCGACACGCCCGGGATGCGCGAGCTTCAGCTGTGGGAGGACGCCGACGGCATCGGGAGCACGTTCGACGACGTCGACTCGCTCGCGGTGGGCTGCCGGTTCCGCGACTGCAGCCACGACACCGAGCCGGACTGTGCCGTGAAAGCCGCCGTCGAAGCCGGCACCATCGACGAACGGCGCCTCGCGA
>JAPKZP010000304.1 GCA_026393735.1 Acidobacteriota bacterium | reverse complement strand
ATGACGGTCGACGACCGGACGGCAATCAACGGCGCCGCCAACGGTCTGCGTCCCGGGGATCTCATCTGGTTCACCAACGCGGTGGGCGACGCCGTCCAGACGGTGACGTCAGTGAGTGGGCAGGTCGTGACGTTCGCATCCAACGATGCGAACGACGGCTTCGGGCTGAACGCGCGGACGGCCACCGGCGGGACCATCCTGCAACTCAAGACCGGCACCACCTACCCGATGACCTCAGCGACCCGGGTGGTGATGGTCAGTTACTACCTGGACACGACGACGGTGCCGGGCCAGTCGCGGATGATGCGTCGCGTGGGCTTCGGGACGCCGCGCCTGATCGGGATGGGGATCGACAACCTGCAGGCGACCTACGACATCGTGGATGGCACGACCAACCCGACGATGCAGGCCGACGCCGTGGCGCCCAACACGCCGTCGCAGATCCGGAAGCTCAACCTGTTCGTGTCGGAGCAGTCGGCCCAGCCGCTGTCGCTGACGCACCAGTTCCTGCGGTCGAGCGGAGGTGATGACGGTGGAGACGAGGCCGCGGCGCGACGAGACGGGCATGGCCCTGGTGGTGGTGCTCCTGATGCTCATGCTGATCGCCGCGCTCATGGCCGGGTTTGCGACCGTCGTGATGAGCGAGCAGCGCCTGCAGCGGGTCGACGAGGACCGGGTCCAGTCGTTCTACGGCGCCCACGCGGGGCTCGAGAAGCTCACGTCGGACCTTGGCGCACTGTTCTCGGCGACCTACGCGCCGACCGGGACGCAGGTGAACGCCCTGAACACACAGCCGCCCTCGCTGCCTGGCGTGACGTTCGTGACGACCACTGACGGCCCGGGTTACGCCGTCGCGTTCACACCAGACGCCAGCGGGAATCCGGCGGCGACGTCGCGCAGCATCACCTCGGGCCCCTTCCAGGGGTTCACGGGCCTCGTGACCTCGTACGTGGTCGGGGTCACGGCCCGCACGGGCAATGTGGGCGAGACGCGGCTGCAGCGCGAAGTGCAGACCGTGGGCATTCCGGTATTTCAGTTCGGCGTCTTCTCTGAAAGCAATCTGAGCTACTTCGCGGGACCGGATTTCGGTTTCGGCGGACGGGTGCACACCAATGGCCACCTCTTCCTGGCATCCGGTGCGACCCTGACGTTGTCGGACAAGGTCTCGGCGGTCGGCGAGGTGATCCGCACGCATCTCTCCAACGGGTGGCCGACCTCGAGTGGCTACACGGGAAACGTTCGAGCACTGACCGCGCCGGGGGCCTATCGCACCCTTGCGACCACCGAGGGCAGCCTCGTGAACACTATCGGGTCGGCGCTCAACGAGCCGGCGTGGAGCAACCTATCGGTCGGCACGTACCATTCCTACCTCACGAACGGCCGCACCGGCGCGCGCCAGCTGGACTTGCCCCTCGTCACCATCGGATCGACACCGATCGAGATGATTCGCCGGCCGCAGGCGGGCGAAAGCACGACCGGGACTCTCTTCCAGTTGCGGTACTTCGGTCTGGCCAGCCTTCGCATCCTGCTGTCCGATTCGGCGGCCGAGATCACCTCGCTGCCCACCGTGACGTCGACCGCCCCGATCGCGCTCGGCAACGTGGAGCCGGCTGGCTACACGGTCGATGCGAACCATCCGCCGTTCGCGGTGGCGGGATCCGGGGGCAACTACCGGGTGCCGTCCGGGACGGGATTGCTGGGCGGGTTCCTCAAGATCGAGAAACAGACGTCGGCCGGGACGTGGCAGGATGTCACGCTCGAGATCCTGAACCTCGGCATCGCCGGCGCCAACCTGAGCCGGACCTGCATCGAGCCGAATGCGAACGCCGTCCTCCGCCTGGAACGCATCGCCGACCTCAGTTCGTGCGCCAACGGCACCACCACGGCCGCCAACTACTGGCCCAAGATGCTCTTCGACCCGCGGGAAGGGAAACTGCGCGACGACGAGCCGACGGGGAACACCAACGTCTACCTCGGCGGCGTGGTGCATTACGTCGAACTGGACGTGAACAACCTCAGGCGCTGGTTCCTGGGCCAGATCGGCACCTCGGGATCCACCGCGCTGAACGTCACGGGCTACACCGTCTACTTCTCCGATCGCCGCGGCAACAAGAACGCGTCCGGCCAGGAAACCGGCGAATACGGCGCCGAGGACGTCGTGAACCCCGCCAGCGCCACTGGCGCCGTCAACGGCGCCCTGGACACCGGCGAAGACATCAACGGCAATGGCGCCCTCGACACGTACGGGCAGACGCCACGCGGACTGGCCGTCACCTGGACCGCTCCGCTCGACTCGGCCGCGCGGCCGTGGACCGCTGTGACGCCGGCGGTCGCCCAATCGAATCCGCCCCGCTTCTTTCGCCGGGCTCTCAAACTCGTGAACGGCAGTGGGACCAGTATCATTGCCCCGGGCCTGACCGTGGTCACGGAGAACCCGCTCTACGTCCAGGGCGACTACAACGCATCGGCGAACTTCGCAGGCTCGCATGCGGCGGCGGCGGTTCTGGCGGATGCGGTCACCCTGCTGTCGAACAACTGGAGCGACCGTCGCTCCTTCGTGTCTCCGTACGATCCCGGACAACGAAGCGGCATCGAGACCTGGTACCGGATGGCCGTCATCGCGGGCAAGGGGCTCTCGTTCCCGCATCCGACGGCGGGCAATCCCTACCAGGACTTCGGCACCGATGGTGGCGTGCACAATTTCCTCCGGCTGCTGGAGGCGTGGGCCGGCACGGTCCACTACCGGGGCTCCCTCGCCAGCTTCTACTACAACCGGCAGGCCGTCGGCACGTACAAGTGCTGCACGAATGTCTATAGTCCGTCGACGCGCGACTATCAGTTCGACACCGACTTCCTGACGCCTGCGCTTCTGCCGCCGCAAACACCGATGTTCCGCGACGTCAACACGCTCGGCTTTCTTCCGGTCACCACCGCGCCGCGTTGACGCCGCCGCAACGCGCGTGTGCCGCGCGCATGATGCGGCTCGAACCGCCTGCCGCTATAATCCGCAACCGGAGGTTCGCCTATGCGTCGCATCCTGGTGGTGGTGGCCACGGTCGCGGTTTGGGCTGCGCTGGTGTCCACCCCGGTTTCCGGACAGGTCAGGAGGGTTCCTGCGGCGTCGCCGCCCGCGAAGCCCGTGCCGCTTTTCACGACACCCATGACGCTGGCGCAGATGACGGGCAAACAGGCCGTGCTCGAGACCACGGCCGGACGCATCGTGATCGCATTGCTTCCGGAGCAGGCACCTAACCATGTCGGCTACTTCATCAGGCTCGCCCAGGACGGCGCGTACAACGGCACGACGTTTCACCGGCTGATCAAGCACGGCATCATTCAGGGCGGCGATCCGCTGTCGAAGGACCCGGCGAAGAAAGCACAGTACGGCACAGGCGGCCTGAAGATGCTGGCGTTCGAACCGGGAGCCGGGGCGCACGGGCGAGGGGCGGTCTCCGCGGTGCTCGTGCCCGGCAATCGCGACAGCGCGGGATCCCAGTTCTTCATCTGCGTGACGCCCCAGCCGGCGCTGGACGGGCAGTTCACGGTGTTCGGGCAGGTCGTCGAAGGCATCGCCGTCGTGACGCAGATTTCCGAGGCGCCGGTGGACGAGGCGGGCCGTGCGGTGGATCGCGTCGAGATCACGTCGGTCACGATCCGCGAGGCGCCCCCCGCCGGCGTCGAACCGTTCTCAACCGACGGCCCGGCGGAGCTGGCCCGGTACCGTGCCGTGCTCGAGACCAGTCTCGGCAACATCACCGTCGAGTTCTTCCCGGACAAGGCGCCCAACCACGTCCGCAACTTCCTGCGGCTGGCGAGTGTCGGCGTGTACAGCGGCATGACCTTCCACCGGGTCGTACCAGGCTTCATGGTGCAGACGGGGTATCTCGGCTCCAGGCAGGCCGTGCTGGACGATGCTCAGCAGCAGCACATCCGCAACCTGCAGCCCGAGTTCAACGACATCCCGCACGACAAAGGCATCGTCTCGATGGCGCGCGGGGATGATCCCGCGAGCGCGAACACGTCGTTCTTCATCGTGACGGCCCGCACGCCGGCGATTGACGGCAAGTACACCGTGTTCGGCAAGGTGGTCGATGGCATGAGCGTGGTCGAGGCGATCGAGCAGGCGCCGCGTGACGGCGAAGCGCCACGGACGAAGATCGATCTCGTGCGCGTGCGGGTCGAAAAGCAGTAAGGGCGGACCCCTGTGTCCGCCCGGGCAGGGACAGGGCCCAGTCCCCGCTCCACGGCGGCCGGCCTCCGCGATCGGTTATACTCAAGTATTCACGGAGGCCAACTGAATGTCGATTCCTACCTGGCGCGAACGTGTGCGCTATCGCTTCGATGAATTCATGGCGAAGGGCACCGGCGCACTGCTCCTGGGCCTGTTCGCACTCTCTGCCGTGCTCGTCGGCGGCGTCGCGGCCTTCGTCGTGCTGACGGGACAGGCCCCCGTCGAAGACGGCCAGCGGCCAGGGTTCCTGGGCATCGCATGGATGGGGCTGCTCCGGACCCTCGATACGGGCACGATGGGCGGTGACCAGGGGAGCCCGGCGTTCCTGGCCGCGATGCTGGTCGTGACGCTGGGCGGCGTCTTTACCGTCAGCACGCTCATCGGCATCCTGAACAACGGCCTCGAGGACAAGCTCACGCGGCTGCGGAAGGGCCGTTCGAGGGTGATGGAGTCCGGCCACACGGTCATCCTCGGCTGGTCCCAGCAAGTGTTCACGCTGGTGTCCGAACTGGTGCTGGCCAACGAGAATCAGCGCCGGTCCTGCATCGTCATCCTCGGCGAGCGCGACAAGCTCGAGATGGAAGACGAGATCCGCGAGCAGGTGGGCCAGACCGGGCGCACGAAGATCGTATGCCGCAACGGCAGCCCCATCGACCTGAACGACTTGAAGATCGCGGGCGTGTCGAGTTCCCGCGCCATCGTCATCCTCTCTCCTGATGCCGACGATCCCGACTCGTCGGTCATCAAGACCATCCTGGCGATCACCAACAGCCCGGATCGGCGGCCCGAGCCGTACCACATCGTGGCGGAGATCCGTAACCCGCGGAACATGGACGTGGCGCGGATGGTCGGCAAAGACGAGGTCGAGCTGATCCTGGTCGGCGACCTGGTCTCGCGCATCGTCGCCCAGACCTGCCGCCAGTCAGGCTTGTCGGTGATCTACACCGAGCTCTTGGATTTCGGCGGGGACGAGATGTACTTCAGCGAAGAACCCCAGCTGGTCGGCCGGACCTTCGGCGAGTCGCTGCTGGCGTACGAGGATTCCGCGGTCATGGGCCTCAAGCCCAAAGACGGGGCGGTGCAGCTGAATCCGCCCATGGACACGGTCATCGGGGCCGGCGATCAACTGATCGTGATCTCGGAGGACGATGACACCATCCGTCTGTCCGGCCTGACGGAGCACGGCATCCGCCACGATCTTCTCGCAGACCGTCCGCCCCTGATGCCGGGGCCTGAACGCACGCTCATCCTCGGGTGGAACTGGCGGGCGCCGTCGGTGATCACGGAACTCGATCAGTACGTCGTTCCCGGGTCGGTGCTGACGGTCGTCGCCGAACACGCGGATGGGCCATCGGCGGTCGCCGAGTTGACCGGTGTCCACAACATGGCCCTGACGTTCCAGGCCGGCGACACGACCGACCGGCGCGTCCTCGACTCCCTCGGTGTCGAGACCTACGACCACGTGGTGCTCCTGTGCTATTCGGACACGATGCCCGCCCAGCAGGCAGACGCGCAGACGCTGGTCACGCTGTTGCACCTGCGCGACATGGCGGCGAAGGCCGGTCGGCGTTTTTCGATCGTGAGTGAGATGCTCGACATCCGGAACCGCGCCCTCGCCGAGATCACGCAGGCCGACGACTTCATCGTGAGCGAACGAATTGTGAGCTTGATGCTGTCGCAGGTCGCCGAGAACAAGCACCTGAACGCCGTGTTTGCGGACCTGTTCGACCCGGAGGGCTCAGAGATCTACCTCAAGCCGGCCCAGGACTACGTGACGACGGGCGTGCCGATGAACTTCTACACGGTCGTCGAGTCGGCTCGGCGGAAGAGCCAGGTCGCCATCGGGTACCGTCTCGCGGCTCACGCCGGCGATGCAAGCCGCGC
>JAPKZP010000717.1 GCA_026393735.1 Acidobacteriota bacterium | reverse complement strand
TGCAGGTCGGGTCGACGGCGGAGACGATGGTGGAGAAGCCCAGCCCGAGATACCTGCCGGTGGCGAGCAGGGCGGCCATGGCGCGCGCGTCGCCGGCGCGCGCGCGCGCGATCAGATCCCCGATGGTGCGGTCACTGGTTGGGACGGCTGACGCATCCGCCGGCCCCCAGTAGCGCTGGAGCGTGGCCAGGTTCGACACGAACGTCTCCCAGCATCCATTCGCTCCGCACGAGCACCGCGGGCCATCTACGCTCAGCAGGACGTGAGCGAACTGGCCCGCGGCGTCCCTGCGACCGTGCACGAGTTCGCCGTTGATGATCACGCCAACGCCGACGCCGTCGGAGACGCTGACATAGACGAGATCGTTCAGGGGAGTCGTGGCACCTCGTGCGACCCAGACCTGAGCCAGCGCACACGCACGCCCGGAGTTCTCTATCTTCACGGGCAGACCCAGCCGGGCGGTCAGCGTCTTTGCGAGCGGTACGTCGTGCCACCCGAGGTGCGGGGCCAGGACGACGCCGCCTGCCGAGTCGACGATGCCGGGGACGAGATGCGCTTGACGAGTTGGCGAACGAACAGGTCGACGCTGCGATCCGTCGGCCACGTCTCGATGGCTGTGATCTGGTTACCGAGCCGATCGGTCAACGTCAGATGTGTATTCGTGGGCCGGATGTCGACGGCCACCACGCAGCTCTGTCGGGCGTTGATCTGCAGGAGCCTTGGCTTTCGCCCCCTGGCGATGTGCCCGATGGCCCCTTCGGTGATCAAGCCTTCCGCGATCATCTGGTTGACGATCAAGGTGATACTCGCACGATTGGTATCCATCAGGCGCGCGAGGTCCGCACGCGATACGGCCTGGTGCGCGGCAATCAGTGTGAGGAGAATCTGGCGGTTGACTTCGCGGGCCGTGCCGCGCCGGGCCACGCCAAAACTGCTGGGGTTGATCTTCCTCATCGTTGAATCCCGCCGTCGGCAGCATTGGAACTCGCCGAGGCGCATTGGGCTCGCGCTGGCGGATTGCGAGCGACGCGTCGATCTGCCCAAGCAGGAGCGCGATCCGGGCCTCGACCGCCATGCCAGCGGCTACAGCCTCGCCGTGCGGAATACCGTAGCCGGTTGCGGTCTCGAGCGCGTGACCGACGGTGTGGCCGTAGTTGAGCAGGATGCGCAGCTGCCCCATGTCGCGTTCGTCGGCGGCCACCACCTGGGCCTTGAGCGCCACGCAGCGCGCGATCACCGGGAGGAGTACCTGCCGGTCGAGCGTCAGCAACTCCGGGACGTGGTGCTCGAGCTGGTCCAGCAGGCTGGCGCCGATCGCCTCGCCCGGCATCAACGAGCTCTCGAGCATGGCGTACTTCACCACTTCGGCGAAGGCGGCCCGCCGCTGCCGCTCAGGTTCGTCGTGCAGCAGGGCAGCGTCGACCCAGGCCAGGCGCGGATGGTGGAAGGTCCCGACGAGGTTGCCTGCCTGTTTGTGGTTGAGCGCGGACTTGCCGCCGATCGCGGTGTCCACCATGCCTTCGAGCGACGTCGGCACCTTGACCAGCGGGAGGCCGCGCATGTACGTCGACGCCACGAAGCCACCGAGGTCGTCAATCGCGCCGCCGCCGATCACCAGTACGATGTCCTCGCGGTGCAGCCGCAGTTCCAGCATCCAGTCGTACAAGGCACTGGCCTGCTCCAGGGTCTTGACCTGCTCACCCGGGTCCACCTCGCGTACATGGACCTCCAGCCCGGCGCCCTGGAACGACCCGCGCACGCGGTCGCCCAGCCGGCCCCATGTCGCGGCGTCGGTGAGGACGGCCACCTTGCGCGCATGCGGCAGGAGTCGGCGCACCTGGGCCCCGAGGGAATGCAAATGGTTCCAACCGACGACAGCCTGGTAGGGCCATGGTCCGGCCGCCACGACCACCGGCGGCGGCAGGTCCGGGCTGAGCGAGTGGCGGATGGGCGTCGCAGGGACGTCGACGCCGGCGACCGGCTCGAACGTCTCCTCCAGGAGGTCGCGTGCCCGGACGACTTCGGCGGCGACCTGGTCGGGCGTGAGCCGGTCGGTGTGTACCGTCCAGTCGGCCAGCGCGTACACCGGCTGCCGGCTGTGCTTCCGCGCCCGCACCTGGTCCAGCGGGTAGACCGCGTCGAGCATGGGCCGGATCGCGTCGGGGTCGGCGTTCTTGAGCTGCAACTGGATGCGGACGTGGAGTGTTTCGGGCCGCCCCTCGAGGGCGATGACCCAGCCGCGGCTGGCCATCACGCGGCGGTTCTCGGCGCGGACGGCCGCTCCGCCACCGGTCGCTACCACGAACGCCCCCTCGGCGGATACGTCGCGGAGCGCCTCGGCCTCCCGCAAGCGAAAACCGGGCTCGCCCTCTCGTTCGAAAATCAGCGGGATGGTCATTCCTGCCCGCTCGGCAATCACGTGGTCGAGGTCGAAAACCTTCCAGCCTAGTTGTGCCCCCACGAGCTTGGCGACGGTGGACTTCCCGGTACCGCTGAATCCGACGAGATAGATGCCACGAACACCCACGAAACCTCCTGGCCTCCGGCGGAACCGCAGTCCCCAGGGTGCTGCCTGCGAGCCACGGTGCGTACCCTCACGCGACAGCCGCCGCGACAACGCCGATGTTCGAATCTAGAGCCCGGGAGCCGGAGGTGTCAAGGACCGTGGCGCGAGCATGCGCTCGCGCCACGTGGCTGGATGAGTGTGCTACCGGATGTCGGCCGGCTCGAGATTCGGGACGAGGAGATGGATGATCAGGAGCGCCACCATGTACGCCGTTCCCGCGACGACGAACATCGGCACGTAGTGGCCGGGGTTCGCCTGCAGGATGCGTCCGGTGTATTCGGCCGCGACCATGCTGACAATGCCGGCGAGCGCGCCGCCGATACCGATGACCGAAGCCAGCGCCTTGCTCGGGAACATATCCGTCGCGAACGTGAAGACGGTGGTCGAAAAGGCCTGGTGCAGCGCGGTCCCGAACCCGATCACGAGGACCGCCGTCCACGGGTTGGACGTGAAGGCCGCGAGAATCACCACCGGCATGGCCAGCGCGATCACCCCGAATGTGGTCTTGCGGGCCTTGTTGACCGACCACCCCCGCTTGAGCAGCGCGGAGGACGAGTAGCCGCCGATCAACGACCCGATGCCGGCCATCACGTACACGAAGGCCAGGAGCCACATCTGGTCTTTGCCCCTGATGCCGAAGTTCTGGGCCAGGAATTTCGGCAGCCAGAAGAGGTAGAACCACCAGACGGGGTCGGGCAACATCTTGCCGACGGCGTACGCCCAGGTCTGGCGATACTTCAGCAGCGAGAGCCATGGCAC
>JAPKZP010000100.1 GCA_026393735.1 Acidobacteriota bacterium | reverse complement strand
GGTGATGGCGCCCGCTGTCGCCTTCAGACTCTCGACCAAATAGAATCCATTATTTGAACGATTCCAGCTTTTGGTCTATTCTTGTTCCGTGCCTGCTGACCCGGCGGATTCCCTTCGTCAACGTGGCATCCAGGTGACGGCCCAGCGACTGGCTGTCTTGCGGGCAGTGACGGCTCAGCCCCACATCACCGCCGACTGCGTGGCCGAGATCGTCAGGGCCGAGATCGGCGCCATCTCGCTCCAGGCGGTGTACGACGCCCTCAGCGTCCTGGTCGCCGGGGGCCTCGTCCGGCGCATCCAGCCAGCCGGATCACCGGCCCGCTTCGAGGCCAGAGTCGGCGACAACCACCACCACGTCATCTGCCGCATCTGCGGCCGCACGGCGGACGTCGATTGCGCGGTCGGATCCGCACCCTGCCTCACGGCCGTCGACACGATGGGCTACCAGATCGACGAGGCCGAGGTCATCTACTGGGGCCGCTGCCCGGAGTGCGAGTCCCAGGCCCCAAACGAGAAGCCGGAGGGAGCCACCGACACGACGGTGTCGACGCCGGCGGAGAACCGCAAGTCGAGGGGCTCCAGCGCCCCCCGTGCCTGACAACTGCGCTGCAACGGTAGGAGAGAACAACATGGACGGCGAGAGCAAGTGCCCGGTGACGGGCGTCACGCACAAGGCCACCACCAACCGCGACTGGTGGCCCAACCAGCTGAAGCTGAACATCCTGCACCAGCACTCTGAGAAGTCCGACCCCATGGGCGCGGAGTTCAACTACGCGAAGGAATTCAAGCGCCTCGACCTGGATGCCGTGGTCAAGGATCTCCATGCCCTGATGACCAACTCGCAGGAGTGGTGGCCGGCGGACTGGGGTCATTATGGCGGCCTGATGATCCGCATGGCCTGGCACTCGGCGGGCACGTACCGTGTGTCCGACGGCCGTGGTGGCGCGGGCACCGGGAACCAGCGGTTCGCGCCCCTGAACAGCTGGCCCGACAACGGCAACCTGGATAAAGCTCGTCGTCTGCTGTGGCCGATCAAGCAGAAGTACGGCCGCAAGATCTCCTGGGCCGACCTGATGATCCTCGCGGGCAACGTCGCCCTGGAATCGATGGGCTTCAAGACGTTCGGCTTCGCTGGTGGCCGTGCGGACATCTGGGAGCCGGAAGAGGACATCAATTGGGGGTCCGAGCGCACCTGGCTGGGTGACACGCGCTACTCCGGCGCCCGCGATCTGGAGAACCCTCTTGCTGCGGTGCAGATGGGCCTGATCTACGTGAACCCGGAAGGCCCGAACGGCAACCCGGATCCGGTGGCCTCGGGCCACGATGTTCGCGAGACGTTCGCACGCATGGCCATGAACGCCGAAGAGACGGTGGCACTGGTGGCCGGCGGCCACACGTTCGGCAAGGCCCACGGCGCGGGCGACCCCAAGCTGGTCGGCCCCGAACCCGAAGGCGCGCCGATCGAAGCGCAGGGCCTGGGCTGGAAGAACAGCTTCGGCACCGGCAAGGGCGTGCACACCACCACCAGCGGCATCGAAGGCGCCTGGAAGCCGAATCCCACGAGATGGGACAACGGGTATTTCGACATGCTGTTCGGCTGCGAGTGGGAGCTGACCAAAAGCCCGGCCGGCGCCCACCAGTGGACGGCGAAGAACTGCAAGCCGGAGCACATGATTCCGGACGCCCACGATCCGTCGAAGAAGCACGCGCCGATGATGACGACCGCCGATCTGTCGCTGCGCTTCGACCCGGCCTACGAGAAGATCTCGCGCCGCTTCCATCAGGACCCGCAGGCGTTCGCTGACACCTTCGCGCGCGTGGTTCAAGCTGACGCACCGTGACATCGGCCCTCGTGCCCGTTATCTGGGTCCGCTGGTGCCGAAGGAGGTGCTGATCTGGCAGGACCCGATTCCCGCCGTGGATCATCCACTGGTTGATGAGAAGGACATCGCGGCCCTGAAGGTGAAGATCCTCGCGTCCGGCCTGTTCATCTCCCGGCTAGTCGGCACGGCCTGGGCGTCGGCCAGTCCGCGCACGGTGTGTCCACCAGGCGCCCCGAGACGCTCAACAACGACTTCTTCGTGAACCTGCTCGACATGAACACGAAGTGGCAGACCTCCGGCACTCAGGGCGTGCTGGAAGGCCGCGATCGGACGACCAACCAGCTCAAGTGGACGGGCACCGGCGTGGATCTCGTCTTTGGCTCCAACTCCCAGCTGCGGGCCCTCGCGGAAGCCTACGCGTGCGACGACGGGCAGGAGAAGTTCGTTGGCGACTTCGTGGCCGCCTGGACCAAAGTCATGAATCGCGATCGCTTCGACCTCGCGTAGTTCCAGACGCAGGTCTCCACTGCCTTGCATAACGAGGCCACAACCTGACATCGGGTGATCCGGAGCCAGGTTGCGGCTTCGCGATGTCGAGCATGATACGGCGCGCGCCCCGACCGGCTCGGGGCGCGCGCGAGGAATGATGCGCGTCTACTTCGGCACGGTCTTCGTGTAGACGACCGACGCGAAGTGCTCGCGATAGCGGGTCATCGTGTCGTTCCACCGATCATAGTTCGGGCCGTCGGCGATCGGCGCCTCCGGCGCGGTCCCCGCGATGATCTTCGCGTCGAGGTCCATGAAGTACTTGATGTAGCGCTTCGTCACCGGTGCCCCGTTGTGGGCCGGGATGATCATCGACACCCTGCTGTAGAACTTGTCGTACAGCTTCTTCATGTTCGCGTGGTGCGCCTGGATCTTGACCGGGTTCATCCCGACGACCTGGCCCGGATCGATCTCGTCACCGGTGAAGAGGTAGCCGGTCTTCGGGTCGAGCAGGGCGATGCTGCCGGGGCTGTGCGCGGGGATGGCGATGATTTCGATCTTCCGATCGCCAAGGTCGATCGTGTCGCCGTCCTTCACTTCCTTCATCGTGTAGGTGATGGGCGTGTTCGTGCGGGCTGCGGCCGCCTTGATTTCCTCGATCGCGGGCCCAGAGAGATACGCCTCGCCGAACTGCGCGTTCCCCGCGATGTGATCGCGGTGGGGATGCGTGTTGACCACCACGGCCGGCTTGTCCGTGATGCTCTTGACGTAGTCGATGATCGTCTTGCCCTCGAAATCCGCCATCGTCTGCGTATCCACGACAAGCGCCTTGTCGCGCGTCACCAGGACGTACATGCAGGTCGAATCGAGGCCCCAGGCGATCTGGAAGAGGTCGTCCCGGATCTCCCGGACGGCCATCCTCGGGGGCGCCGCATACGTCGGACCGCGCTGGATCTGCGGGGCGCCGGCCTGTACGGCGATTTCATGATGATGGTCGATCACGAAGTCGGACGGGTGCTTGCGGCGCTGGAATCCGCGAGCATGCTCGACAGGACGATGCTCGTCTTCGCATCCGACAACGGCCCCGTCTGGTATCGCGCGGACGCTGCGCGATTCGGTCACGACTCCGCCGGCGGTCTCCGAGGGATGAAGGCCGACGCCTGGGAGGCCGGACATCGCATGCCGTTCATCGTCCGCTGGCCGGGCACCGTCGGCGCCGGGACCGTGTGCGACCAGACGATCAACTTCACCGACGTCATGGCGACCCTGGCGGACGTCGTCGGCAAGGACCTCCCTGCGGGTGCCGGCCCCGACAGCATCAGCTTCCTTCCAGCTCTCAAGGGCGGGAGCATCCGGCGGCCACCGATCGTGATGCAATCCGGCGGCGGATGCATGACCATCCGGTCGGGCCGCTGGAAGCTCATTGAAGGCCTCGGGTCCGGCGGTTTCTCGGAACCGGCGAGGATCAAGGCCGGACCGGGAGACCCGGCGGGCCAGCTCTACTTCCTTGCCGCGGACCCGGCCGAGACGACGAATCGGTGTGCCGGGGAACCCGAGGTCGTCGAGCGCCTTCGCGCCGAGATGCGCCGAATCGTCGATAGGGGTCGGAGCCGCTGAGTGATGCGCCGGCTCACTTCCAGCCTGCACTGGAGCCGGGTGCGTACCGGTACCAGGGCGACACGAGGTCCGGGCTCGCGCCCCAGGCCTTGTTCGGCCGGTCGCCCATTTCCAGGGTCACCGTGCCGCCGTTCACCAGCACCTCGTGGCTGAACCACGGCTCGTTCAAAGGCGTGCCGTTCACGGTCGCAGACTGGATGTACTTGTTGGCCCGGCTGGCCTTCGGCGCGCTCACCACGCACGGCCTGCCGTTCTCCAGGCGGATGACGACCTTGCTGAACACCGGGCTGCCGATCGCGTACGCCGGGACGCTGGGCGTCACCGGGTAGAAACCCATCATCGAGAACAGGACGAACGCCGACATGCCGCCGCCGTCCTCGTCCCCGGGGATGC
>JAPKZP010000384.1 GCA_026393735.1 Acidobacteriota bacterium | reverse complement strand
GCGTTGAACGGCTCCGTCTCGTCCACGTACCCGATTTCACGAATCGCGGTGCGCACCAGTTCTTCGTGGTTGACCTTGCCCCTCGACGTAACTTCGCCGCCGAGAATGACAAAGTTGTTCTTGCACATGACCTCGCATGCGACGTGGCTCTCGGGATCCTGCCCGATGTACGCGTCGAGCACCGAGTCGGCAATGTAGTCACAGACCTTGTCGGGGTGACCCTCGGACACGGACTCCGACGAGACGGTATAAGGCAGATGCTCCATACGTTCTGACTCCAGCGTTCAGCGGGGGCGGGCGAACAGCCCCCAAAAAACAAAAGGCTCGGCGACTGAATGTCGCGAGCCCGCCCGCGACTTAGATAGCTCCGAGGCCGGTGTGCACAACCAGCCTGGCGCGGCCCATCAAGTCGGGGAAATCGCCGCGTTACGGAATTCCTAATTATGACCGCGGCCATCTGGGCCTGTCAATCGCGTTGTTTGCACTATGATTGGGTGGCGTGCGGGGGACGTTTGCCCTCGCCTGCATCGACGCGGTCGTCGTCCTGCGATGGAACCAGCATGCAGGATATTGCGTACTCACCTCATTACCCGGAGCGACGACCATGAACCCGTCCTATCCCCGCCCGTCTTCGGGGCGCCCCCTGCCAAGCGGAAAACGGCAAGCCGCTGCCAGCAGCTACCCCGCACTGCACGCGCTGCTGCGCGGGTACCTCCACGAGGACTTCGCGGCGGAGCACGGGGATGCTGCGGGGGCCGCGCGCGCCTACTGCCGCGACGCCAGTCCGGCCGAGATCGAGAAGACCGTGGCGGAGTGGCGCCGGTTCTCGGCGCAGACGGCGAACTGGTCCGTGGCGGAGTTGACCCATTTCTTTTCGAGTGAACTCGGCGGCGCCTGGCAGCCCGTGTCCAGGCGAGAGATTGCCGCATTCTTCGAGATTCTGAAGGCCGGCGGGCGCTGAGCCCTCTCACATGACGTCCCTCGCCGCGAAACGCGTGCTCATCACGGGCGGCGGCTCAGGCATCGGCCGCAGCCTCGCGCATCGCTTCGCCGGCGCAGGCGCCGAGGTTGTCGTCTGCGACATCGATGCCTCGGCCGCGCGCGAGGTGCGAGCGCGCATCACGGCCCGCGGCGGACGTGCCTGTGCCGTGACGGCAGACGTCACCGATGCGTCCAGCATCGCGCGCGCACGGCAGCAGGTCCTGGCCGAGGCCGGCCCCATCGACGTCCTTGTCAACAATGCCGGCATCGTTCATGGCGGCCCATTCCTGCAGGTGCCCCTCAGCCGCCACCTGGCCACCTACCACGTGAACACGCTCGCCGTGGTCGCCGTCACGCACGCCTTCCTGCCTGACCTCCTTGCCCGCCCCGAAGCGCACCTCGTCAACATCGCGAGCGCGTCCGGGTTCGTCGGACTGCCCTATGGCAGCACCTACGCGTCGAGCAAATGGGCCGTGATTGGCTTCTCGGAGTCCATCCGGATGGAACTGGCGTCGCTCGGCCACGCCCACGTCCGTGTGACGACGGTGTGTCCGAGCTACGTGCGGACGGGCATGTTCGACGGCGTGCGCGCGCCGCGGCTGACACGGATGCTGACACCGGAGCGCGTCGCCGACCTCGTCGTGCGCGCCGTCCTCAAGAAGCGTGCGTTCGTACTGGCACCGTGGATCGTCGGGGTCACACCGCTGCTCAACGCGATCCTGCCAAGACCTGTCTTCGACGCCGTGGCGCGCGCCTTCGGCGTGAATACGAGCATGGCGTCCTGGCGCGGCCGTCCGCAGCTCTAGGTGGCTGCTAGCCTCGCACTGCGGCCGCGAGCACGCCCGGAAGTCTCGACCACGACGGCTGCCGCTCGAACGCCGTCAACTGGCGCCCGACGTCGGCCAGGCTGCGATGGTCCGCGAACCAGACCGGGGTGGGCCACATGCGGAACGGTGCGCGCACGACCGACTTCTCCGGGTAGTCGAACATCAGGCTGTTGTGCACGACGCCGACCCCGGACCCGATGTCCTCCGGCGTGTGGCCCGGAAATGCCCCCCAACTCGTGACGCCAAGGGCGAACAGCACGCCGCTCCACACGTTGACGCCGACGCCGCCGTAACGGAGATCCGCGATCGCCTGGTCCAGGGCGGGGCCGTGCGCGCGCCGGGTTTCCGGATGCACCAGCACGACGCACGACAACGTTCCCTCGATGGCGTCGTTCGCGAACGCGACGGCCTTCGCCAGGAACTCATCGGGACCCGAGGCGTCCAGCGTCACCGTCGCCAGGACGCCGCAGAACGCCTCCTCGGTCAATGCGTATTCGCCGCGCTCCGGCGCCACGTCCGGAATGAGCGTCCAGGGCACCACGCCGTCACCGTCCGCGCCCACGACGCGCGCGCCCGGATAGCGTTCGAGGAACGCCCGGTACCTGGCGTCCGCACCCGGGTAGTACGCGCGCCGCCCCGGCGTCCGGGCGAGTGCCGCCGCCACCCGGTCGACGAACGCCTCGCGGGCGGGCCATCCGCCAGGCAGGACCAGCACTTTGCCCGCCACGCAATTGAAACTCGCGTTGTTGGCGACCATGCCGGCCACATGACGCGCCTGGAACTCGAGATCGTCGTTCGACCACGGACCCGGTACCACGATGACGGGGGTCACGCACCCCAATTCCGCCGTCACAGGCTTCGCGAGCCACGGATCGCGCGCCGCCCGGCGTCGCTGCCTGTCGGCCGGATCGGCGCCCCATACGATGGCATCGTAGGTGCGCCGCGACCCGGTGAGGTGAACGCGGTCGACCAATGGATGATGGCACGCCGCGACGCCCACCTCCGCGCCGCCGCGGATGAGGGCGAGAAACCCGGCATCGATGAGCGGT
>JAPKZP010000049.1 GCA_026393735.1 Acidobacteriota bacterium | reverse complement strand
CCCGGCGCTCATCGCCCTGGCAAGGAAAGGACTGGAAGCGGAAGTGATGCCGTCTTGTGCGAAATGGGGTGAACCGCTAGTCGTGGTGGAGCCTCCCGCCGCCGGGACCGAGCGGACGTGCGAGCGGTGCCGCTACTCGCGGCCCGAACTAGATGAGTGTTTCAACGTCGAGGCGTTCGGGCATCACGGAGGTCCGCTGTGCAGCATGGTGAAGTTCTGCGGAGCCTTCGCGCCCCGGACGGAGGAACCCTAATATGCCACGTCCCGGCGAGCGGCTATCGTACGAACTCACGTGGCGTGAGCAGGTCGGCGTTGACTCCATCGCCAACCCGACCACGTTCCCATCTCCGACCACGACTGGAGGCATAAACATGGACATGACACAGGACCAGATGCGCAAGGAGTTCGAGCGACAGGTGCATCTTTGTTCGGGACTTGGCCGAGAGGTGATGCTGCGTATCGTGGAGGCGCGGTTCCCTCCGGCTCACTCTTGGGAGTTCTACGCGAACGGTTCATTTTGCAGAAAGTGTGGGTGCGCCGCTGGAGATGGCCGGGAGTGCCGACGATGACTCTCGACCAAGCCCTCGAATGGGCCAACAGCACGCTCAATGAGCGGTGGCGTGCCGTTATCGCTATGTCACAGGCTCATCCCGAGAACTACGGAGCCCGGTATGAGCAGATGGACACCAACGCGATGGACACCCTTGCGGCCGAGGTCGAGCGGCGACGGGCGCAGACGTGCGCGACGTGCCGCTCGCTTATTGTGGCGCTACCGACGAACACCTGCAACGTGACCGGGCTGCCGTGTTTTCTTGTGGGCTGCACCTGTGGCGCGTGGGCCGCACGGACACTGACGACATGACACCCTATTACGATCACGCTGGCATCCAGATTTGGCTAGGGGATTGTAGAAACATCCTGCCGCACGTCACGGCCGACGTGGTGGTGACGGACCCGCCATATGACGAAGAAACGCATCGTGGCGCTCGGACGCTAGATTTGGAAACGCGAGCGCGTGCGAGTAACGGCAAGCGGGGTATTGTGGCGTCGGCGCGAATCGAGATCGACTTCGCGCACCTTGATGGAGTCGATCTAACAGCAAACCTCTGGCGCGTCGCCCAAAGATGGGCGCTGGTGTTCTGTTCAGTTGAGATGCTTGGAGACTATCGCCGCGAAAGCGGAGAGGCGTGGATACGGGGGGGGTTCTGGCGCAGACCAGACGCCTCGCCACAGATCACGGGCGACAGACCCGCGCAGCCCGGAGAGGGCATTGCAATCATGCACCGCCCAGGCCGCAAGACATGGAACGGGGGCGGGCATCATGCCTTCTACGAATACAACGTTGTAAAGCATGGGCGCGTTCACCCGACACAGAAACCACTTGCTTTGATGCGCGAACTTGTCGGCCTGTATAGCAACGAAGGCGAAACCATTCTCGATCCCTTCATGGGCAGCGGCACGACGCTCGTCGCGGCCAAGCAACTTGGGCGCAAGGCCATCGGGATCGAGATTTCGCGCGAGTACTGCGACATCGCAATTCGCAGGCTTGCCCAAGAAGTACTACCGCTAGGGTCAAACGAACCAGACCCAGAGCAAGGCGAGATGTGGGCGTGGGCCGCACGGGAGGGAGCGACGACATGAACGTCAAGCTGATCACCGAGGAGTACCTACAGACGCACGGGTACGACGGCCTCTGGAACCAAGATGGCGAGTGCGCCTGTCGCCTGAACCAACTGATGCCGTGCGACGGGGAAGGCGGCGTAGACCGGTGCCAGCCGGGCTACACGGTTCCGTGTCCCGAAGACTGCGACTGCGGAGGATGGCACATCGGCTCCGCGCCAGCACGCGCCACGGACACGTATCAGGCGGATGTCTGCACCGCGTAGTCGCGCCACATGTTTCGTCTGTGGGCGGATGTCGGCGATGGTCACGCCGAACCTCTATCCGGGCGGACCCGACCGATGGGACTGTCCGGCGTGTGGCACCTGGGGAATCGTCGTCTACGCCCGCATCGATCCAACTCATGCCACCATCCGAAGGGGGGTGATACACATGGCGAAGAAGAAGGCCAGCAAGCGGGGGAAAGGGTGCTAGGTTCCCGCCCCCGCACCTAGAACCGGAGCCGGTGGACGGGCGTCTCTCCGTCCCCGGCGCCCCATCATCGAGGACACATGGACCCTTCCCACGGCACCCGCTCCACCTATCGGCTTGGCTGTCGCTGTGCCTCCTGCCGCGCCGCCAGCGCCCATAGCCGCCACCTGTACCGCCGCCAGATCGTGCGCCATGTCGATGCCTCCCCCGTGCGTCGCCATCTCACGTCGCTCACCGTCGCCGGCGTGGGTGTGCGCCAACTCGCCGCCCTCGCCGTCGTGGCCGAGCGCACCGTGCGAGACACCCTCCACGGCACACGGACGCGCCTGCTCGCCTCGACCGCCGGCCGTCTGCTCGCCCTCAGACCCATCCTCGCCCCCGGCCAGGTCGTCGAGTCCTCGGACGCCGCCGCGCTGCTCCGTGCCCTCCTCGACGAGGGCTATACTCGATCCCAGATGGCCCGCGGACTCGGGATCGATGACTCGTCGCTCCGGCGTATCCTCACCGCGCCCACGCCTCGGATGCGGGTCCGCGTCGCCCTCCGTACGCACGCGCTGGCTGAGGCGCTCCTCGGAAATGAGGCCGACGCGTGGTGAAAACCCCTGATCGTCAAGAATCCGACGCGCTAGGAGCCCCGGAGAGCCACGATCGGCAACCCAGTCTACCCGCAGCATGGGGTGAAATTGGCGAAAGTGGGCGCGAAAGGCTCATGTCGCCACAGGCGGAAAACCGCGTGATTCACGTTGAGCGTCGGCTGTGGCCTGTGGTCAGAGTGGCATTAGGCGAGTACGGGGATCTCTATCGCGCTGCTGGGCGCCGACGACGCCAGGCGGGAGACTGACCCCATGTCTGCCGCACCGATTGAAAAACTGAAAAAGCAAAACGGCGGGGCTCGGCCCGGCGCCGGCCGAAAGAAGGGCGGGAAGAATCAGGCAACCGTCACGAAGGAAGCGGCCCGTGAACTACTCCGCCAGCGGGTGATGCAGCACTTCGGCCCGCTCATCGACGCCCAGGTCGCCAACGCCAAGGGCATCAACTATCTCGTGGTCCGTGACGTGAAGACGGGCAAGTTCGTCCGGGTCGGCGAACTACGCGCCAAGACCCTCAAGCCCGACGAAGAAATCATCGAGATTTGGGAGAAGGAACCGAGCGTGTCCGCGTTCACGGACCTGATGAACCGCACCCTCGACAAGGCCGCCGAGCAGGTGCTCGAAGTCCACGTCATCACCGAGGCTGAGATTGAGGCTCGACTGAAGGGCGCCCGGACGCGCGTACCCCACTGATGCCCGTCACCGCGAAAGACCTGGAACTGGCGGATCTCGTCGCCTCCTGCTATCACGACCCCTACCGCTGGGTCATGGCCGCCTACCCGTGGGGCGAGCCCGGGCCTCTGCAGCAGCATCCCGGCCCGGACGTATGGCAGCGGGCGCTGTTGGAAGAAATCGGCCGCCAAGTGACGGCGCACCGGTTCACGGGCCACGCGCCCGTGCCGCCAATCCGTGTCGGGGTTTCATCCGGACACGGGGTCGGCAAGACCGTGGAAGTGGCGTGGTTGGTCGACTGGATTATGTCGACCAGGCCCCACGCGCAAGGCACGATTTCCGCCAATACGTTTACCCAGCTAGAGACGAAGACGTGGGCGGCCATCCAACGCTGGACGAAGCTGTGCATCACCGCCCACTGGTT
>JAPKZP010000572.1 GCA_026393735.1 Acidobacteriota bacterium | reverse complement strand
GGGCGGTGCCGCGCCTCGACAATCCGATAACGCACCTGGCGGCTGCCGTGGCAAAACTCGGCCAGTTGCAGGCGCCAATGCGGCTCAACGAGACCTCTCGGACGTTCTTCCAGAGGATGGCCGAGCTCAGCACGGCCGAGGAGGCGTTCCTCTTCACGCACATTGAGGATCCGGCGATCGGCCCGATGGTGCAGGAAGCCATACGCCGCAAGTTTCCGCGGTTCAACTCGATGCTGCGCACGTCGATTTCCCCGACCATGATCAACGGAGGATTCCGGAGCACCGTGGTCCCTGCCGAGGCCGAAGCGACGCTCGACGTCCGCGCGATGCCGGACGAGGACATGGACGCGTTTGTCGCCTGGCTCAAGGAGGTCATCGACGATCCAGCCGTCGAGATCGTTCGAATCCCCGCCGTGAGGCCAGCCGCCCAGCCGTCGCGGCTCGACACCGAGATGTTCCGGGCCATGGAACGCACGCAGGCGCTCGTTTATCCAGGCGCGGTGACCATTCCGATGATGCTAGCCGGGGCGACCGACATGGCCCAGTTGCGCTCCAAGGGCGTGCAGGCCTATGGCGTTGCCAGTCCAGGTGATGAGCAGGACCCCTCGTCCCACAGCAATGACGAGCGCATCTCGATCAACGGGTTGGGGAAGATGATCGAGTTCATGTACCGCACCGTCGTGGACGTCGCCGCGGCGCCTCGATCGCGCTAGGAGCGCGTGCGCGGTTCCTCAATACGGTAGTAGGACACGGAGCCAGCATGCGTGCAAGCGCCGAGACCGCCCCGGGAAGCAGCCAGACGACGGCCGCCGCGCCGTTCAAGATCCCGCACGCCGTCGTCATGATGCTGCTCATCATCGTCGTGACCGTCGGGCTGACCTACGTCATCCCGTCGGGTGCGTTCGATCGGGACAAGGGCGGGCTGGTCAGGCCGGGCACGTACCACGTCATCTCGAAAGACTATGCCCCCGGGGACATCCTGGCCGCGAAGAAGAGCTCGACGACGCTCGCGTACCCGGCCAGTCCACTCGCGGTCTTTACGTCCATCCCCGTGGGCATGACGGGCGCCGCCAGCCTGATCTTCATGATCATGTTCATCGGGGGAATGTTCGGGGTGCTGCAGGAAACCGGGGCGCTCAACGCCGGGATCGAGCGCCTGCTGGCGGCCACGAAGGGCAACGTCTATGTGCTGGCGCCGCTTCTCATGCTGGCGATTGCGGCGGGGGGGACGTGCCTGGGGCTCATCTCCGAGTACCTGGTCCTCATCCCGATCATGCTGGTGCTGGCTAAACGGCTTGGCCTCGACGCGCTGTTCGGCACCGCGCTCATCACCATCGCCGCCAAGATCGGCTACATGACGTCGGTGACCAACCCCATGGCGCTGGTCATCGCCCAGCCTATCGTCGGGGTCGAGGTGTTCAGCGGCATCTGGTTCCGGCTGATTACGTTTGTCCTGTACCTGCCCATCGGGATCTGGTTCCTGCTTCGGTACGTCAGAAAGTCCGGATTCGTCCACAACCAGCATCTCGAGTTCTCATCGGCGCCCCTCCCGGGCAGACATGCAGCCATCTGGTCGGTGGTGACGTTGTCGGTGGTCGCCATCGTCGTCGGCGCCCAGAAGCTGGATTGGGAGAACCGGGAACTGGCGGCGATGTACATCTTCATGGCCGTGGCCATCGCCATGGTGGGCCGCCTGACATCGCGCAGCGCCGCCGGCGCATTCCTGACCGGGATGAAGGCTATGGTGCTACCTGCGCTGCTGGTCGGGCTGGCCAAGTCCGTGGAGGTGATTCTGAAGGACGGGCTCATCCTGGACTCGGTGATCCACTCGATGGCCCGGCTGGCCGAGGGCCAGCCGCCCGTCATCGTGGCCCAGGCCATGGTGTTCATCCAGATGGTCATCGACGTCTTCATCCCGTCCACATCCGGGAAGGCAGCTGTGACGATGCCGATCCTCGGCCCCATCGGCCAGCTCGCTGGCGTCAGCGGACAGGTCTGCGTGCAGGCGTTCATCTTCGGCAACGGCCTGACCAATACCATCACGCCCACGTCGGGCATGCTGCTCGCCTACCTGGCCACGGGCAATGTCTCCTACGGGCAGTGGCTGAAGTTCATCCTGCCGCTGTTCCTGCTGTTGACGGTGCTGTCGCTCGCCGCCATCTCCATCGCGGTGTTGATTGGGTACTGAGGCTCGCATGACCAGCTTCACGACTCGACGGCCCGACCGGGCGCCCGTCATGTTGTACGACTCGCCGCACAGCGGACGCCTCTACCCAGCGGATTTCGAGACGAAAGCCCAGGGCCCCGACCTGCGTCGGGGAGAGGACGCGTATCTCGACGAGCTTCTCTCCGACGCGACCGGCTACGGGGCTTGCGTGTTGCTGGCGACCTATCCACGCTGCTACATCGACCTGAATCGCGAAGACGATGACCTCGCCGTTGGACTCCTGTCGGATTCGTGGCCGTGGCCGGTACGGCCGACCGAGAAATCCCGCAAGGGTCTCGGACTGATCCGGCGGTTCGTGACACCTGGCGTCGAAGTCAATGCACGCCTCCTGACCGCGGCCGAGATCAGGCGCCGGATCGACGAGGTCTATCGGCCCTACCACGCGGCGTTGGCGGACCTGCGCGACGAGATCCACCAGTCTTGCGGGGCGGTCTGGCACATCAACTGGCACTCGATGAAATCGGTTGGCAATGCCATGACGCCCGACGGCGACGGAGCGGAACGGCCCGACTTCGTGGTGGGAGACCTCGACGGCCGCAGTGCCGCGCCGGCATTCACCGCACTGATCGTCGAGACGCTGCACGGCATGGGGTTCTCGGTGCGGCTCAACGACCCGTACAAAGGCGGCACGATCGTCAAGCGGTTCGGCGACCCGGCGGCCGGATATCACACGGTGCAGATTGAGATGAAGCGATCCCTGTACCTGGACGAGTCCACCGTGACCAAGACGCACCGGTTCGACTGGTGCAAACGCCAGTTGATGGCGTTCTCCCGCAGCATCTGCGAAGCTGCGACAACCGGGATCGGATGACCCGGCGGGGAGCGCGTCACTCCGTTGCGGCGAACCCCGTGATGGCTTGCGCGACGAAGTTCATGCCGGCAGGCCGCCCCGCCTGGTACGCCATCGCCCCCTCCAGATCGCCAAGCGTCTGCAGCCCCGCGAAATCGTCCGCCCCGGGCACGTTCGCTGCACCTGGCCAACCCGCGCAGAGACCTCACTGCACGATCAGCGCGACCTCATTCGACGCCCCGCTCGTGCCGCACGTGTTGCCGGCCCGGACGCGGACGAAGTAGATGCCTGAGCCCACACCTGAAGCGGCGAACGTCGATCCGGTCCCCCCGAGATCGATGCGCGCGAGGTTCGCCAGGCCGGGGCCCGACCCGGCTTCGACGACGTAGGTCGTGGGCCCGCCGGCAGCGGCTGACCATCTGAACGCCACGTGGCCGCCGCTGTTCTGGGTGATCGTCAGTCCACCAGGCGCGCCGGGCGGGCCACTGCATCCACTGCCGCCCACGACGAGGATCGCCTCATTGGACGGCCCGCTGGTGCCTGCGCTGTTCGTGGCTCGCACCCGCACGTAGTACGTCCCGTTGCCGACGCCTCCCGCCGCATACGAGGTCGCGGCGCTCCCCGTGGAGAAATTCGCCAGATTCGCAAACCCCGGGGCCGAGCCGGCCTCGACCACATACGCCGTCGGCCCCCCGCCGGTCGCCGGGGCCGTCCAGGCCAGTGAAACGTTCGACCCCGACGCTGAGGCGGTCAGCCCGCTGGGCGCTCCCGGCGGCAGCGCGGTGCCGACGGTCAACGTCGCGGCATTGCTGGTCGCCGTGCCGGCGCTGTTGGTCGCCCGGGCCCGGTACCTGTTCCCATTCAGCCCGGCCGTCACGTTGGTCACGGTCAGCGTCGGCGTGGTCACCCCGCTGTGCGGCGCCGAGTTCGTCAGATCCGTCCAGGCCGTCCCGCCGCCGGGCGACACCTGCCACTGCACGGTCGGCGCCGGCGTCCCGCCGGGTGTCACCGTGAACGTCGCGGTCCGCCCGACCGCCACCGTCTGATTCGCCGGATCGGAAATCGTCGGATTGGGGGAGCTCGTCCCTTGATACCGCACCCAGGATGTGCCCTCGCCAACGCGGGATTTCGCGCCGGTGGTATCCCACTGGATGCGCATGTAGCCGCGTTCACCCCAACCGGATCCCCAACTGTTTCGCAGAATCCACGACGACGTAGCGTCATCCCAGCCCACCAGGATGATCTGGTGGTCGGTGCCTCCGTCGCACTGATTGGATGTCGGGACGTACACGCCGCCCGAATAGCGATCCCAGCCATTGTCCACACACACGCCGGCGGTCACCGGGCCGTAGGTGTAGATCGCATTCTTGACCTGGTCGACGGTCGGCATGCTGAACTCGTCGGGCGTGATGAACTGCCAGGCACTCAGGGCGTACGGATGGCTGAGAGCGATCGTGCAGCTGCCGTCGGTGGCCGTGTATGGCTTCACAGACTCCAGCACCGCGCCGACGCTCGTCTGGTTCTTCCCCAGCGTGTCGTAGTGGTACTTGTGGGCAGTCCAACCGCCGTCACCACAGTTCCACCGGTCCCTGTTGCACGAGATCAGGAACTGCTCGGACAGATCCG
>JAPKZP010000788.1 GCA_026393735.1 Acidobacteriota bacterium | reverse complement strand
GCGATGAGATCCTCCGGATGCTCGACGCCCACCGAGATCCGGAGGAGACTCGGCGTGATGCCCATGTCCATCTGGCGAGGCACGGGCACGTCCGAGTGTGTCATGGTGGCCGGGTGCTCCATGAGGGTTTCGGTGCCTCCCAGACTGACCGCGAGCTTGATCAGGGTCAGATGGTTCAGGACACGGAACGCCTCGGCCTCGCCGCCATGGATTTCGAACGCGAACGTCGAGCCCGGGGAATGGCACTGGCGCTGGTAGAGGTCGTACTGGGGGTCGCCGGGCTCCAGGAATCCCAGATAGTGCACCTCCCGGACTTTTGGATGGTCGGCCAGGAATTCGGCCACGTACCGTGCGTTCTTCATCGCGCTCGTCATCCGCAGCTTCAACGTCTCGAGACTGCGCATCAGCAGCCACCCGGTATGGGGTTCGCAGATCGTCCCGAGAATCGTCCGCATGCCGCGAACCGGCGCGATCGCCGCTTCGCGGCCGAGGCATGCCCCCGCGATAAGGTCGCTGTGACCCCCGACGTATTTCGTGAGCGAGTATAGGACGAAATCCGCGCCCAGCAGGATCGGCTGCTGCCAGAGCGGCCCCAGGAACGTGTTGTCCACGGCCACGACCGGGCGGCGTCCCTGAGCGTCCGTCAGTGAGCGGGCCACCTCCGCGCAATGCGCGATGTCCACGAGGCCGATGGTGGGGTTGGCGGGCGTCTCGAGATAGATCATCGCGATCCGCCCGAGGTCGCGTGCCTGCGCCACCGCGGTGTCCAGCGTCGGCGTCATCGTGCCCGACCCGAACCACACGCGCTTGATCCCGAACTGCGGAAGGATGTTCTCGATCAGGAACTCGGTCCCGCCGTACACGGGCTCGCTCGCCAGGAGTACATCCCCGGGCCGCAGCACGCTCAGGAGGGTTGTTGAGATGGCAGCCATGCCGGACGAGAACACGAGCCCCGCTTCGGCCTCGTCCCAGAGGGTGAGCCGATCCTCGAGGATCTCGAGATCGGGGTTGTTCACGCGCGAGTAAATCAGCCCGGGCTCCTCGGCCGGGCGCTGTTCGCGAAGGCCGTACGCGAGTTCGAAGAACGCCTTGCCGTCTTCGGCGGTCTTGAAGGCGAACGTCGACGTCTGGAAGATGGGGCACTTCACCGACCCTTCCGAGTACTGCGGGTCGTACCCGTACGACATCATCAACGTTTCCGGGTGCAGGCGCTGGCCGGCGATTTCGCGATGGCGGTACTTCTTCTGCGGGCGGTCCATGGTGACACTCCTCGCGTTGACGACGAGGCAGCAGCGCACGTGGCCGCGGGGGCCTGCGGCCGGGGGCTGGACGGATGCGGCGATCGGCTCGGGCGAGCGCGGCGAGCTAGATGAGGATCTGGACCTTGCCCTTGGCCTTCAGAGAGTCCACGAACTCCTGGCTCTTCTGATCGCGCAACTGCTGCTTGAGGTAGTCGCCGATCTGGGCCTTGACCTCGTCGTAGGGCAGGTCACGCCCGGCTTTCACTTCGGAGACCTTGATGATGTGGAATCCGAACGGCGTCTCGACGACCGGGCTCATCTGGCCGGGCTTGAGGGCGAAGGCGGCCTGCTCGAAGGCCGGCACCATCTGTCCCTTGCTGAAGAAGCCCAGGTCGCCGCCGTTGG
>JAPKZP010000762.1 GCA_026393735.1 Acidobacteriota bacterium | reverse complement strand
GGGGCTAGCAGGTTGCTGAAAAAGTAAGCTCAGGGGATCGACAGATCGATCCCCTTGTACTACGATGACCGCGACGACGATCCAAGGAGGACGCGTGCGCGGAGACGACCAGCAAACGGGGCATCTGTTTAGTTACCTGTCGCCCGACGAGCGGGTGCCGGCGAACCACCCGCTGCGGGTGATTCGGCAGATGACGGAGGTGGCCCTGGCCGACCTCTCGGCGCGGTTCGAACGGCTGTACGCGCGGGTTGGCCGGCCGTCGGTCCCGCCGGAGAAGCTGTTGCGGGCGTTGCTGTTGCAGATCCTGTACTCGGTGCGCAGTGAGCGGCTGCTGATGGAGCAACTGCAGTACAACCTGTTGTTCCGCTGGTTTGTGGGCCTGGGCATGGACGACCCGGTGTGGACGGCGACGACCTTTACCAAGAACCGCGAGCGGTTGCTGGCCGGCGACGTGGCCCAGGCGTTCTTTGTGGCGGTCACGGCCCAAGCCCAGGACGCGCGCTTGCTGTCGGACGAGCACTTCACCGTCGACGGCACGCTGCTCGAGGCGGCCGCGAGTGTGAAGAGCTTTCGACAGAAGGACACGCCCGCGCCACCGCCGGATGACCCGGGCAACCCGACGGTGAATTTTCACGGGGAACGCCGGTCGAATGCGACGCATCAGTCGACCACCGACCCGGACAGTCGGTTGCTGCGCAAGGCCAATGGCCATGAGGCGAAGCTGCAGTATGTGGGCGGCCTGCTGATGGAGAACCGCCACGGACTCGTGGTGCAGGCGACGGCGGTGGTGGGCAGCGGGACCGCGGAACGCGAGGTCGCGATCGCGCAGCTCGCGGCGTTGCCCGCCGGGCCGAAGACGGTCGGCGGCGACAAGGGGTTTGATCAGCGTCCGTTTGTCGAGGCCGTCCGGGCGACCGGGGCCACGCCCCACGTCGCCGCGAAGACGAAGTACAGCGCCATTGATGGCCGGACGACGCGCCATCCCGGCTACGCGGTGAGTCAACGGGTCCGCAAACGGATCGAAGAGGTCTTCGGCTGGATGAAGACCGTCGGCTTGTTGCGCAAACTGCGGCACCGCGGCGTGGCGCGGGTGCAGTGGATCTTCGTCTTCACGGCGGCGGCCTACAACCTGGTCCGGATGCGGACGCTCGCGGCGCGACCCGCGTGACGCGGGCACCCCAAGGGCACGCGCCGGCCAAGCGGCCGGCTCCGCAGACCAACGCCTGACGCGATTGGCGACGACGATGAAGGAAGACCCCATTATGAAACGTCGTTTTTCAGCAACCTGCTAGAGGCCTGGACCGGTCCACAGGAGCGCCATCATGACCAGCGCGACCGCCACAAACCAGGAGGTTCTGTTCATTGTCGTCCTCATCTCGAACATCCGAAATGCGCGACGCGCCCGGTATACCCGGACTGCGTGCGCAACCGTCACGCCCCTTAGTGTTACAACAAGCGTGCCAGGCATCCCGACTCGGATTCCGGCCGAATTCTTGTGAGTTTGCTCCGGAGCCACTCGGCACTGGTGCACGAAATGCCACTATTTGACACTGCGTGAGCGAAAAGTGGTCGCGCCGGAGGCTGTGCTAGAGTGGGGGGCACCCGCCATGAACTTCAAAACCATCATCGAGCCGTTCCGAATCAAGTCCGTCGAGGCGGTCAAGTTCACCACCCGCGAGGATCGCGAAGCGGCGCTGACCCAGGCCGGGTACAACGTGTTCCGGCTGCGGGCCGAGGACGTGCTGATCGACCTGCTGACGGACTCCGGTACCGGTGCGATGTCCGCGGCGCAGTGGAGCGCCATCATGCAGGCCGACGAGTCGTACGCCGGCAGCCGATCCTTCTACCGATTCGAGGCGGTCGTCCGCGACCTCACCGGGTTCACGCACATCATCCCGACCCACCAAGGCCGCGCAGCGGAGCGCATCCTCTTCCACACCGTGCTCAAGGCCGGCGACGTGGTGCCCAACAACAATCACTTCGACACGACGCGCGCCAACGTCGAGGTCGAGCAGGCCGAGGCGCTCGACCTGGTGATCCCGGAGGGGCGGGTGCCGCACCTGATTCATCCGTTCAAGGGCAACGTGAACCTCGATGCCCTGGAGCGCCTGCTGGCGGAACAGGGAAACCGCGTGCCGCTGGTGATGGTGACGGTGACGAACAACTCCGGCGGCGGGCAACCCGTGTCCATGGAGAATCTTCGCGGTGTGCGGGCCATCTGCGACCGGTACCGCAAGCCATTCTTCCTCGACGCCTGCCGTTTCGCGGAGAATGCCTGGTTCGTCAAGCAGCGTGAAGCGGGCTACGCCGACCGGACGCCGAAGTCCATCGCCCAGGAGATGTTCTCGCTGGCAGACGGGTGCACGATGTCAGCGAAGAAAGACGGGCTCGCCAACATCGGCGGCTTCCTCGCGATGAACAGCGATGCCTGGGCCGATTCGGCGCGAACTCTCCTCATTCTCACCGAGGGGTTCCCCACCTACGGCGGTCTGGCCGGGTACGATCTGGAGGCGGTCGCGCGCGGGCTTGAAGAGGTGGTCGAGGAGTCGTACCTGCGCTACCGCATCCGGTCGACGGAGTACCTCGGCGACAAGCTGATTGCCGCCGGCGTCCCGATCATCCGGCCGACCGGAGGGCATGCGATCTACCTGGATGCGCGGGCGCTGCTGCCCCACGTTCCCCCGCTGCAGTACCCCGGGATTGCCGTCGCCAACGAACTCTACATCGAGGCGGGCATTCGGGGCGTTGAGATTGGGACGGTAATGTTCGGCCTGCACCCGGACGGGACCGAGACGCCGAGCGCGATGGACCTGGTCCGGCTCGCCATCCCGCGACGGGTGTACACGCAGTCTCACATCGACTATGTCGCAGAGGCGGTCATCAGCGTGGCCCAGTCACGAGAGCGGCTGCGCGGCTATCGGATCGTGTCCCCGCCGCGGACGCTCCGGCACTTCACGGCCATCTTCGAGCCGCTCGCCTGACATCCCTGGAATGGCAAACGGGGCCGGGAGGCTCGCTGACTCCCGGCCCCGTTCGTCGGTCACGCTGTACGGCGGGTGACGAAATCACGCGCCGGCGCGCTCCCTGGCGGGTGGAGGAGAGGAAACCAGGGCTTCGAGCCGTGCGCGCGACCCCGTCACCGCGCCGATCTGCATGCGCTATGCGTTCGCCAGGAACTCGCGGGTCAACTGCCTCCACTGTTCTTCGTGCAGCAGTTCCGGCGGGTGCGTGATGAACTCGCCGCCGTCGGCTGCCGCCGCGCCCAGCTGTGTTTCGAAGAACCGCGACAGGCGGTGCTCCTCGTCCCAGAGCCAGGTGCGCCCCTTCGATCCGGTCGGCAGCGATGCGTACGCGTCGTCCGACGGCGTCACGGCGAACAGCCAACCGCGCGAGTACGGATCCCGGTGGACGAGCGCGGAGTTGTCGCGGACGGATTCGTTGACCCGGGTCACGGTGCCCGACACGGGCGACACGATGGCCGCGCGGCGGGTCGGCGTGCGAATCTCGGCAATCGGCTGGCCGGCGCGGACGACGGTTCCGGGCACCGGCAGCTTCACGCCGGTGGGCGCCGCGAACAGCCGCTGCGCGAGGTCGTCGATCCCGACGAGCACGCGCTTCCGGCCCGTCTCGCGGACCCAGGTGTGTCCCGGGGCGTAGTACACGTTGTCGCTCCAGAAGACGTGGCCCACGCGCATCACGCCGGCCAGACGCCGGCGGATGGCGTCCAGACCTTTCATCCCTCCGATGAGCAGGTACACCGGAATCGACAGGGCGGCGAGCACGACCAGCAGCAGGCCCATCCGGATGGCCAGGCCGGCAATCAGCACCGCTCCCATTTCGACTGCGTTCATGAGCGTGTCCATGATGTCCTCGACTTCCTCTCTACTGACCGCGATGGCACATCGTGCAATCGTCGAATCCAAACGACTTCGTCCCGTTGTGGCACGTCCCGCACGCCTGACCCTTCGTCATCGCGTCGTGCGTGATCGCCTTGCCGTCAATCGTCGCGCCCGCCTTCAGGATCTTGAAGATCTTCGGGTGGCACGCGGTGCAGTTGGGTGACGCCTCGCTCACGTGCGATTCGTGGTTGAAGGTCACTTTGCCCGGGCTGTCGCCTGTCTGCGCAAACGTGTACGGCTGCGGCAGCTTCAGCATCGTCGACTGGGCCAGCGCGGTGCCCGCC
>JAPKZP010000240.1 GCA_026393735.1 Acidobacteriota bacterium | reverse complement strand
GGGCGCTTGCCGGGCGTAAAGCCCCGCTACGACGCGCGAATCTGCCAATTCGAACAGCGCCAGAAGCGGTGAAGGCAGGTAGGCGGAACGAGCACACGCAGGACGCGACGCGCCTCGCCCGACGGACGTGGACGTGGTGTCCACGATCTCACGCTCCAACGGCGTGAGGGGCCTCGCCAAACCGTACTCACACGCGCGTCGGTGCTCGCGCTGATTTGGGGTTATGGAACGCGTGCTCAGCGGAACGCGCGTGTTGCGCGGGCGCAATCTTCGGCGACAATGCAAGAACAGGCCGGTTTCCGAAAACCGTGTCAAGTTCGACTCCCGCCGCCTCCACTACTCTCTGTTTCCGCTACTTGCTGGAAGATCCGCTGATTCCGCTGGAATGCCCCTCTCGCCGTGGGGTTGATGAGGGGGTTGGCACACGTCTTGGCAGCCGAGTTGTGTGCGCGACTCCGCCTTGCCGACTGTCGTCGTGTCGCCGGTCCCTGGCTCGAATCCTGCGTCGGTAGCAGCCAGAACTGCGGCGCGGTATCATGGACCGGATTGAAGGTCGCCGATGGCAGTCCTCGCCATTCCTGGGCTGCTGATCGGCCTCATCCTCGTTGCCGCGTGGGTCTGAAGTCGCGTTCGGTCACGGTTGTCGGCTGCTCCCCGTGGGCACGACTGACTCCGCCCGCAGGTTACCCAATGAGCCGTCTAACCACCGCATGCAGCCGACGGCGCCGTCCGCATCCACGCGCCGCGGCTGAGGCGGAACGTTGGGCCCTGGAACGACAGAGAGGAGAGCACGATGAGCAACGACCAGGTCGCACCTGAAACGAAAGGTGTTACGGTGAAGTTGCTTGCAACGGTTGACCTTGGCCCTGAGATCGAGGGCATGGCAGGGCGCCAACTTCGAATGCGTATGGTGACCATCGAGCCTGGAGGCGTCTTCGGCCCGATTCACGACCATAGGGACAGACCAGGCACCGTCTACATACTGCAAGGAACGATCACTGACCATCGAAATGGACTCGCAACGGACTATGGACCGGGAGTGGGCTGGCCCGAGGATAGGAACACCACACACTGGCTTGAGAACGGAGGAACGATTCCGGCGGTGGAGATCTCGGTCGATATAGTCAGGCAAGAGTGAGCTCAGAACCTCGCGAGACGCGCATGAGACGGAGCAGATGCGTCGTCTCGCACGAGATATCGACCGGATTGCGGACATCCTGAATCAGGACGTTCGCTTGCTCACGGAACGTCTAACCGCGGAACTCAGTTGAGCTCGGGATCTGATCATGAACGCAACCTCCAGGAGTAACCACATGAAGAAACGCATATTCCTGGCCGGCGCGTCTGGCGCCATCGGTCGCCGCCTCGCGCCACTGCTGGTAGCCAACGGATGGCTGGTATTCGGTTCAACTCGTTCCAAGGGCAAGGCAATCTCACTCCGTAACTTGGGGGTCGAGCCAATCCTGGTCGACGTCTTCGATGGCGCCACGCTGAGCCGCCTCGTGTCCGAACTCTGTCCGGAGATTGTCATCCACCAACTCACTGACCTGCCCTACGCACTGGCAGCAGACGAGATGACCGCGGCCTTGGTGCGGAATGCGCGCTTACGGGACGAAGGAACCAGGAATCTGATCTTTGCCGCCGTCAATGCCGGAGCCAAACGGCTGATCGCCCAAAGCATCTCCTTTGTCTATGCTGACGGACCCAGCCCGAAGATGGAGACCGATCCTCTTGTGCCGGTCACACATCCCGTCTACGGCGAAACCGTGCAAGGCGTGTTGAACCTGGAGCGTCAAGTGCTTGCGGCGCCGCTCGAGGGGATCGTCCTGCGCTACGGCCTCTTTTACGGTCCAGGCACGGGCTTTGATGCCCCCATCGCTCCCGGCTCCGTACACGTCGATGCGGCGGCCAAAGCCGCCGAACGCGCGGTCACGATGGGGCAAAGAGGCATCTTCAATGTCGCCGAGACCGATGGCACAGTATCGAGCGAGGCAGCGATCAACGCCTTCGGGTGGAACGCGGGCTGGAGGGTGGGCGACTAAGGACCATGGACATCGAATGCTCGGGTTGTGCCCAGGTCGTCGCCACCTCCTGACGGGCGCGCCGACGGATGCCTGGGACCGAAGCGCGCAAGCAGCGCGGCCTCGGATGCGGCCCGAGCCGTTCGAGGCGTAGAATGCGGGAGATTGGAGGTACGGCATGAAGCGCCTCATCCGACTCCTCATCCTGCTGGCCCTCGTTGCCTACCCGCGCACCGCTCACGCGCAAAGCATGAACCAGTGCATCGACAGTTGCTGGTCATCCTGCTCCGCGGAGCCGCTCGGATCCTCGTCGAAGTCCGCATGCGTCGACCGGTGCATCAAGTACACCTGCCGCGCATCAGCCGACGTCTGGGGAGCCATCGCGTACAGCAAGGCTGACAAGGCGTACGGCTACTCCTTCGAACTCGACGACGAAGCCACCGCCCGCAAAGTCGCCCTCGACAAGTGCCGCAAGTACGGGAACGCGTGCGTGGTCGAAACCGCCTTCAAGAGCGCCTGCGGCGCCGTGGCCGCCGGTGGCAGCCAGGTCGCCTGGGGCATCGACCGTACCCGCCAGGCCGCCGAGCAGCGGGCGTTGGCCGAGTGCGCGCGGCTCGGAGCCAAAGGCTGCGAAATCCAGACCTGGGTGTGCTCCGCCCCGAACGCCGCCGGCTCCGGCGGAACATCGGCCCCGCCATCGCCGCCGCCGGTCCCGAAGACCGCGGCGTGGGGCGCGATCGCCTACAGCGCCGGCGACATGGGCGCCGGATGGGCGCAGGGCAAGGCCGACCAGTCCAGTGCCGAGCGCGAGGCCATGGCCGCCTGCCAGCAGCGCGGCAAGGCATGCGTGCTCCGCGCAAGCTTCAACAAGCAATGCGGAGCTCTCGCCGCGGACCGCAACTTCGAAGGCTGGGGCACGTCGACCGACGCGCGCGAAGCGCAGCAAGCAGCCATGAACGAATGCCGCAAGGCTGGCGGTACCGCTTGCGCCCTGCACATCATGTTCTGCTCCATGTGATGAAACAGCAGGCCCGCCATCCGACCGTTTGCCGCCGCTGACGTTTCTACCGAGGCATCAACGTGCCGGGGAGTCTCCCTTCGCACTGTCGACTTGACGGGGAAGCTTACGGTCTCGGCCAGCGTTTCCAACCGTCGGTACAGGAATTCCTCCGTGGCGCTACGGGCGCGTGTGGCACCTTCGGCATCCAGTGCCACGGCGCGCGCCGCGTGCACGTCCGACCGTTCACCGTAGGACAACCGCGGTCTCTCCCGCGCCGGCCCCGACCGGTCCACGCGTCTCCGGCTCCGGGACGGGTCGTTCCATCAGGCCGGTGGCGGCTCGGATCTCCGCCCCATTGAGGGATTCGGCGCTCAACAAGGCGTGCGCGAGGGCATCCAGCTGGTCGCGGTGCCCGGCCAGCAACCGGGCGGCTTCGCGGTGGCTCTCTTCGACGATGCGCCGAACTTCGGCGTCGATCAGCACCGAGGTGGCCTCGCTGTAAGGCCGCTGCTGGAAGGCCGCGGGCAGACCGTCATCCTGGGGCGCGACGAAGCTGATCGGGCCGAGCGTCTCGCTCATCCCCCACCGCAAGACCATCCGACGCGCGATCTCCGTCACCTGCTGGAGATCGTTCTCGGCCCCGGTCGTGGCCACCCCATAGACGATCTTCTCGGCTGCGCGACCGCCCAGCGCGCACGTGATGCGCGTCCGGAGATAGTCTTCGGCGTAGCTCGTGCGATCGTCGATGGGAAGCTGCCAGGTCGCCCCCAGCGCCATGCCACGCGGCACGATCGAGACGCGGTGGACGGGGTCGCTGCCCGGGATCAGCAACCCGAGGAGCGCGTGCCCCGCTTCGTGGTAGGCCGTACGTTGCCGGTCGACCGGGTTGAGCAGGATGTTGCGGGCCGGCCCGAGGGTGATCTTCTGGAGCGCCTCGGCGAAGTCGTCTGCGCCGACGGTGTTGCCGTCCTTGCGCGCCGCCAGCAGCGCCGCCTCGTTGACCAGATTGCGCAGCTCGGCGCCGACCAGTCCGGGCGTCTCGGCGGCCAGGCGCTCGAGCGACACGTCGGGCGCCAGCGGGACGTGCTTGGTGTGCACCGCCAGAATCGCGGCGCGGCCGGCCCGATCGGGACGCTGAACGACGACGCGCCGGTCGAAGCGCCCCGGTCGCAGCAGAGCCTGGTCGAGCACGTCCGCGCGGTTGGTCGCCGCCAGGACGATCACGCCTTCCCGGGAATCGAAGCCGTCCATCTCGGTGAGGATCTGATTCAACGTCTGCTCGCGCTCGTCGTGACCGCCGATCTGCGAGCCGCTGCCCCGCGTGCGGCCGATGGCGTCGAGTTCGTCGATGAAGATGATCGCGGGCGCCGCCTCTCGCGCCTGTTTGAACAGGTCGCGCACCCGGGACGCCCCGACCCCGACGATCATCTCGATGAACTCCGACGCACTGAGACTGAAGAATGGCACGCCCGCCTGGCCGGCCACGGCGCGCGCGAGCAGCGTCTTGCCCGTTCCGGGCGCACCGATCAGCAGCACGCCCTTGGGCACGGTGCCGCCGAGCCGCTGGTACTTCGCCGGGTTCTTCAGGAAGTCGACGAGCTCGATCAGTTCGTTCTCAGCCTCGTCGATCCCCGCGACGTCGTCGAACGTCACCTTCGGCTGCTCCTCGCTGTAGCGCTTGGCCCGGCTCCGGCCGAGGCCGAACAGTCCGCTACCGGCGGCGGCGGCTGCCCGACGACTGAACAGGACGAACGCGCCGACGAGCAGCAGGGTCGGTCCGAATCCGATCAGCAGCTTGAACCACGACGACGCATTCTCGTCGACGGCCTTGATGACCACGCCCTTGTCGTCGAGGCGCTTCTCGAGATCCTGGTCCGCGAAGGCCGGCCGCTGCGTTCGGAACTGGATCGACGCGCGCGGCGTGGGCGCGTCGGCAGCCGGCGTCCCCGTTCCCTTGGGCGGGTACGTCGTGTTCGACTTGAACGTCCCCTGGATCGCGTCGCCAACGCTGGTGACGTCGGCGACGTTGCCCGCCTCGACCTGCTGCTTGAAGAAGGTGTAGGGGACGGTGATCGACACGGGGTCCGGGAAGAAGAACTGCGTCGCCAGGTAGTTGGCGAGCATGATCACGAGGAAGAGCAGCCACCAGGGCCTCGGCCTCACGGAGCGGCGACCGGATGCCGCCTCTTTCGGCGTCGGCATGGGACCTCTCGGTCCAGGTGGCGGTGCGATGTTCGGTGGCTTTTTCGACATGGTCTGTTGCGCGAGCTTCGATGCGTCCCTTCACATGTTATGAGCGCTCGCGCTCAGGGTCTGTGCAGTCCGGCACAGGCCGGTCAACGGCGCCCGCAGGTGTGGTTCAGCGTCTGCGTCCCAATCGGTCCAGAGCAGAACGGTCATGCAGCTGTCGCTCATCCCACTGGGACGTTCAACGGTGAAACGCCCACGAGAGCGATGATGGTGAGGTGTGCAGCATTGAACAGACACCGGACTGCGGAGCTGCGATGATTGGGCGTGCCCGGGTCGCAGGGCGTTTCCAGCTATGCGACCTGCAGAACGGACACCCCGGTTGAGGCGGATTCCATGGCTGAACAACCTCCTGGCAGGATTCACACAGGTACGCAAAGGACAGAAGCCTCTCCGTATCGATATGCCAACTACATGTTCGCGGGCGCCGTGCTGGGGTTCATTGGAGGCATCGCCGGCAGCTTTGCTCTAGGTGCCTGCGAAGCCTTCAATCGCGGGGCGTCCTTGGCCGGTTGCGCAGCAAGCGGCGCGGTCTTTGCCGCTCTGCTGTTTCATCCCGCTACGTGGCTTGGTGCAGTGGCTGGTGCCGCCGTTGGAGGCTTGGCCTACTTGGTGAAGCGGAGCCTCCGAAAGGAGACGCCGACAGGGCGGCCCCGCGCGACACTGGACTCAACGTTGCGGTCGCCTTGACGCGCGATCGCTCGGCGAGCCGACGACATCCGTGAGGCGCGGTGACGCTGGCCGCGCCGCATTGACCTCCCGGATGTCGAACCGGTCCGGCTCGAACCGAGTTCCCAAAGGCGGCGTTGGCGGCCGTGCGCGAACGGGCCGCCGACAAGACGGCCGGCTATGCCGATTTCGTGCAGGACCGTCTTTCGGACTGGGAACTCGAATGCTCGTGGAGCGACGGCGCATAGCACGGAGCGCACAACGAATCTAACGGTGGGTCTGTATGCCGGCGACAATCCGCCTCGCGCGCAGCGCCACAAGATCCGCAGACGACACCTTCCCCGGGGCGACCCGTCCCCACGCAAGCAGGTACTGCTGAAGCTGCGGGCCGTAGCGCGCCAGCAGTTCGGCATCCACATCGGCCAGGCCGTCGATCTGGTCGCTCTTGTAGTCCAGAATCCGCCATCCGTCGGCCGCCAGATAAACGAGATCGAGACGCACGGCGAAGGGCACCTCGACGTGCACCTCGGCGCCGGTGCGTGCTTCCTGCCAGAACGGCAGGCGGCGGACATCATCCACCCAGTCGAGCGCCTCGGAAGTGAAGGGCCGGATTTCCTCGTGCTCGACGGTCAGCCAGAGCGCCAACCGCGCCAGGTCATCGCGCGAGGCGTCGCGATGCCGCATGGCGTGCTCGAGCAGCCCGTGAAGCAGCGTGCCCCACGAGGCCCCGCCGTCCGCGCGGTGGCTGGCGGTATCGGGCACTTCGGCAGCCGCACGGGCATCGTCGGCCGCCTGCTTCGCCCGTTCGGCAGCCGCAAGACGGGCCTTCTCGCCCGTCGGAGTGGCCACGGCCCAGGTCGCGGCCTGCGCGGCTTCGTGCTTGGCAGCACGACCGGCCTCCGCGGCAGCGCGAACCTTGGCCGAAAGGTCGGCGCCGGGCTTCCGCGTCACGGGCTTCACGAGGGAGACCGTGAGCGCCGGCATCCCAGCCAGGTATCCCTCGAACTCGCGCCAGGCTTTGTTCTGATCCGCCTTCGCGGACCTGCTCACGATCAGCAGGTCCTTCGCCCGCGTGCCGGCAACGTACAGCAGCCGTAGGCGCTCGGCGGCGACGTATTTCTCCTCCTCGGCCTCGAGGGCCTCCCATTCGGCCGGCTGGGTCAGGGTCGTCCCCCCGTAGCCGTTCGGGTTCTTGCGAACGAGTCGCAGGTGCCCGGTGGCGGCACTCCCCTTCCGTTCGATCCGCATCGAGATCGGCCACTCGTAGGTATGCAGCGGATCGGCGAGGATGACGACCGGCGCCTCGAGCCCTTTGGCCTTGTGCAGATTCATGAGGCGCACAACGTTTCGCCGGCCCGACTCGAGCGGCAGCGCCTCGGTTTCAGCGGTCTGCTGGTCCGCCTCCGTGAGCGCTTCGGCGGCATCGGCGAGCCCGCCGCCAGACTCCACGACCTGACGCACCTCGTCTATCGCCTGCAGCAGGTGGCCGGCCCGTGCGCCGCCGGGAGTCGTGGCACTCAGAGCCAGCCAGCCTGTGCGTTCCAGCACGAGATCGACCGCGGCGGCCAGCGGCAGGCGACGCGTGAGGGCCAGCATCTCCTGGATCTCGCGCATGGCCGGCAGCACCGGGCCATACGATGCCTCGCCTTCAGGCGCCTTGAACGTGAGCTCGAAGCGGCCGCCGGCCTGCCGGAACTGGAACAGCTCCGGATCGCTGAGCCCGTAAAGCGGTCCCCGAAGCACTCCCACCAGCGCCACGGCATCGAGCGGGTCGGCCAACGCCCTGAGCAGCGCCGCCAGCGCCTGCACCTCCGGAGACGTGTTGAATAGCGCGGCTCCGCTGACCTCCGTCGGAATGTCCAGGACGTCGAACGCCTCGGCATACTCCCCGAGCCTGGGCCTCTGCCGCGTGATCACCAGGAAGTCGCCATAGGTGCGCCGCCTGGCCGCCACCTCAGCGTGGACATACGAGGCGATCAGCGCGGCCTCGGCCGCCACCACGGCGTCCTTGCCATCTTCGCCGACCGGCAGCGTCGCCACACGCGGCCCTGCCTTCGCGTCGGACTCGGGCCGGACGGGGTCGAGCGCCTCGAACTTCGGCGAGTACGGGGCAGACGAAGCGCCGAAGATCGGCGGGAAGACAGTGTTCGCCAGGTCGCACACCGCGGGCAGCGAGCGGAAGCTGGCGGTGAGCGAAAGCACTTCCCCGCCCGTGTCGACGATGCGCTGGGCGACGCGGTTGTAGATGTCGATATCGGCGCGACGGAAGCGGAAGATGGACTGCTTCGGGTCGCCGACGACGAACAGGGCGCCTGGACGCAACGGGAGCGCATAGGCGTCGCACGAGGGAGCGCCTCCCGACTCGTCCCCCGCCAGCATCAGGAAGATCTCGGCCTGGATGGGATCGGTGTCCTGGAACTCGTCGACGAACAGCCAGCGGTACTTCTGCTGGAGCGCACGTCGCGCGTCGCCGCTTTCGCGCAGCATGCGTTCCGCCACGCGCAGCAGGTCGACGTAGTTCACCACGTTCTGGCGGCGGCGGTCCCGGGCAAACGCGTCGCGTGCGTCGATGAGGACACCCATGGCCAGGCGATGAAGGTACGCCCGCCACTGCACGACGAACGGGCCCACGACGTCGTCCTGAAAGGCGTCGGAAAGTGCGAGCGCCTCCTCGCCGTTCTCCTTCGTGCAGCCGTATTTGTCGCCCCACCACTTCTTCGTGAGGTTCTTGCCGTTCCAGTACGTGAGCAGGCCGCCCAACTGCGCGATTGACCTGGTGCGCTGCACGGCCCGCAGGCGGTAGTCGAACTCGTCGTAGTTCAACTGGACCTTGCACTTCGTGTCGTCCGGAAACGGGACCGGCCTCAGCTTGCCAAGCGCTTTCCAGAACCGCTCCACGTCTTTCAACACGGGCTCCAGCGCGGGAGGGTCGCCGGATCCGGTATCAAACGCGACGTCCTCGTGCCCGCACACGGCGGCGAACGGCCCGTCGAGGTCCGTCGCCTTGACGCCCGCGTCGAGCAACTCCAGCAGCGGCGCCATGCCCCTGGCCCTGGCCGCACTGACGTAGCTGCGCCATGACCGTTCCCTCAGCCGCGCGTTCTCGACCTCGTCGAGCTCGACGAATCCCGGCGCGATGCGGGCGTCGACGGGGCGCTCGCGGAGCAGGTGCGCGCAGAACGCGTGGATCGTGCCTGAGAAGAGGCGCTCGATGCCGGCAAGCGCGGTTTCAAGCCGGCGCACGGCGTCAGCGGGCGGCCTCGCATGCAGGCGCTCCTCCAGCGCAAGCTGGAAGCGGCCGCGCAACTCGGCGGCGGCCTTGCGCGTGAAGGTGACGGCGGCCATGTGGTCGACGGTGTAGCAGCCGGTCTCGATGCCGGCGGCCATCCGCATCGCCAGGCTGTAGGTCTTCCCGGAGCCAGCCCCGGCCTCCACGAGGAAGTTCTTGTTGAACTCCGAGACGAGCCGGTCGCGCACGGGCTGATCGGCGGGTGTCCGTCGCTTCTCAGACATGGCGGCGCAGCCTCCGGCAGGGTTCGAGCACGGTGTTGTCGGGGTTCTCCAGCTTCTCTGAGACCTCGTCCACGGCATCCGGGTGGCATGCCGGCGCGAACTCGCACCACGTGCATTTGTCCGCGTCGTCTGCCGAGGCGAAGACGCCGGTGCCCATGACGTCTGCCAGGTCGCCCAATACCTCGACGAGCTTTCCCTTGGGGGGAGCGGGAATCGACTTGTGCCTGCCCCGGCCCTTCACCGCCGGGAACAGGTATCGCGCGCCCGTGACGCGGGCCTTCGCGTCGACGGGCTTGAGCAGCGCGGCGGCCGCAGCGCCGTAGATGGCGTGCTGAAGGCGCGTGCCCCCGGCGAACTCGCCCTTCCAGTCCGGGGCCCAGAATCCGCCCGTCTTATAGTCCGCGACCTCGTACTCGCCCGGGCCGAGGCGGTTGATGCGATCGATCTGGCCGTGAAGTTGTATCCGGCGCTTCTCGCCCAGCGCGTCCGCCAGATCCGCCAGCGCGGCGCCGAGGGCGACGGCAGCCAGCGCATCGAGGCCGCTGGCGCGGCTGGCGTTGGCGGCCAGAAAGGCTGCCGCCGCGGCGGATACCTCGCGGACCGCCACCAGGTTGTCTGCAGCGGGGGCGGGAATGGCAGTCAGGACCCCGTCAATCCATGCCCCCAGGCTCCGCGCCTGTGCCGCCTTGCGGGTGTTCCACTGGTGCTCGCCGGCGCTGTCTTCGAAGCGGTCCGCTTCCTTGGCGTAGCGGGCCGCCAGCGCCGCCAGCGAAGGCGCGTATGTGTCCCGGCCCCACGTGCCCTCGGCCTTCAGCAGCAGACGGGCGGCCTGGCCCGGCGTCAACCCGCCGGAAGGCTCGAGTGCGTCCGGCGCGCAATCGCCCGACTGCAGCAGGCGGCGCAGGTCGGCGGACTGGAATCCTCCGGCGACCCATTCGCAGTAGCGCAGGAGCAGGCGCCCCGGGCGAGCCATGACGGCGGGAATCCCTTCCGAAACCGTCACGCGCCATCCCAGCCGCTGTGCCCGCTCCCACGCGAGGATGGCGTACTCGGACGAGGCGCACACGACTTCCACGCGGTCGAGCGGGTGGCCGGCTGCGAAGATCCGGCGCAGGACCTCGTCGACCTCCGCATCACGGCCGCCGGCATGAAAGACGTCGAGCGAATCGTCTTTGCGGGGCTTCGGCGCAGACCTTGGCGACTGCAGGAAGCGCAGCAGACCGGCGTCGGTGGTGGTGCGGGCCGCGACGCGGTCGACGAACGCGGCCAGTCGGGCCGCGCGGGCGGGCAGCGGCAGGCCGTCCAGCTCGAGGGCCTGCGGCCGGACCCGCGTCCCGGGCAGGGCGTCGAGGAACGAGCGCACCAGCGGCGACCACGGCGTGTCTGGCAGTTCCATCACCAGGTCGGCTGCCGCGATCGGGCACCAGTCGAGATGCGTGCGTGCCTCGCCGTCATGATCGGCTGGGCCGGGGCGCACGTGGTCCTTTTCTACCTCGCAGGCGTCCCGGCAGGGCTGGCCGTGATCTGGCGTCACAGGCGCAAGGTGCTCATGCGGTACTTCTGGGTGGCCCTGCTTGCCGGCGTCGTGTGCGAACTGATCGCGCTCGGCACCTTCATCTCGGGCGCCCTGTCCGTTCCGTAGCCCCTGCCGGGAAGCTCCATCCGCGGGCGGCTTTCTCTTCCGCCCCTTCGACTATCGCAGCAGCACCAGGCCGTCCGAGCGAGGGGTCCAGCCCGTGATCGTCGGACGCACGCCCCAGTAATTGGTCGGCCTATACAGGAACACCCACGGGGCGTCGTCCCGGACGATCGTGTAGATCTCCCGGTAGAGTCGCTGGCGGTCGGCATCCGCGACGGTCGCCTGGGCTCGATCGATCAGGGCGTCCACCTGCGGGTTCTGGTATCCCTCCCACCAGGGTCCGCGCAGCCCGGAATGCAGTTTCTCGCGCAGCACACGGAAGGTGCTGCGCGGGCTCGAGTCGAAGCAGCACGCGTCGTTGATCTTCTTGTCCCGGACCATCTGCGAATACGCCGCGCGGTCGCCGTGTTCGACCACCTTCACGGTGATCCCCACCTGCCTGTACTGCTCCGCCATCATCCGGGCGAGCGCGGGCGCTTCGTCGGGCATGGTCGAGGGGATGTCGACGACCAGCGTCAGCCCCTTGCCGTACCCGGCTTCTGCCAGCAGCCGCCGGGCTTTCTCGGGGTCGTGCGGATACGCGGGCGTCTCGGGGTTGTATCCGAAGTGGTGCGCCGTCAGGTACCCGGTGAGCCGCGTCGCGCCCCCGTTCATGACCCCGGCGATGATCGCGTCCACGTCCAGCGCGTAGTTCAACGCCTGGCGCACGCGGCGGTCCTTGCACGGGCCGTTCTGCGCATTCAGCATGAAGATGATGCACAGGCCGCTCTCGCGCTCGTGCGCTGCGGCTCCGCCGGCCGCGGCCAGGCGCTTCTTGCCTTCGATGCCAATGCCGGCAGCGACGTCGGCGTCGCCAGCCAGCAGCGCATCGACACGCTTGCGGGCGTCGGGTTCCGCCACAAAACGAATCTCAGCGTACCTCGGCGCCTTTCCCCAGTACCGGTCGTGGGCCGCCAGCACGACCCGGCTGTCAGTCTGCGAGGCAATCCGGTACGGGCCGCTGCCGACCAGCGTCTGGGGCAGCCGCGGCAGGCCGCGTTCGGGTGCGATGAGGATGGCCGCCATCAGATCCAGGAGGTCGGCCATGGGCTCGGCGGTGACGATGCGGACGGTGGACTCGTCGAGGGCCTGCACGTCGGCGGTGCCGAGATAGGTGGCGAGCACACCCTGCGTTCCGAAGGCCCCGCCAATGGCCGGGTCGAGCGCCCGCCTGATGCTGGCCACGACGTCCGCGGCCCGCAGGGTATCGCCGTTGTGGAACGTCACGCCCTTGCGAAGCGTGAACGTCCAGGTGCGCGCGTCGTCCGCCACGCTCCAGCGCTCCGCCAGCACCGGCTGGTAGCCCCCGTGTTCATCGGTGGCGACGAGCGCCTCGTAGATCGAGAAGAGGATGTTGAGACGGTTGACGGAATCGCTGACGATGTGCGGATCGCCGAGGGCGACGGAGGACTGGACCACCGTCGCGTGCGCCGCGGGCGCGGCTGGAGACGGGCCGCCTCCGCAACTCGCAGATGCCAGGACCGGAACGAGCACGAACGCGGTGGCCTTCATGAGTGCCTCCCTGTGCCCACCCATTATCCACACGACGCCATCGGTCGCCAATCGGCCCTCGTCCATCGGCCCTCGTCCTTCCCCGACCCCCGCTTCCGCCTCCCGCCCGGCGGCGGTGCGGCATGGTATCCTCTGCCCCGATCGCACGAGGAGGCCACCATGCGCCGTGTGCTGTTCGCCATCATCGTCGGAGGGCTCGTCATGACTGCTACGGCCGAGGGGCAGCCTGCGCCGCAAGGCCGCCCGCCTGCCCTCACGGTGCAGGCGAACATCCTGTTCCTGTATTACCGGGACGTGCCCGCCGCCCAGCGATTCTACGAAGACATCATCGGCCTCTCACGCTCACCGTGGATCAGGGCTTCGCCAAGATCTACCAGGTGTCGCCAACCTCGTTCATTCCTCGACCATCCCCAGAACGCGGCGCTCAGACGCGCGCTCGGCAAGTGACGGAGAGTGTGTCGTATGCCCCGTCTCGATGAGAACGCCCGCGGCGTGTTCCCGATTTCCGCGACACCGTTCACGGACAACGGGGAGATCGACTGGGAGAGCACAGACCGCCTGACGGATTTCTACCTGCAGTGCGGCGTGCACGGCCTGACGCTGCTCGGCATGATGGGCGAGGCGCAGAAACTCACGCTGGACGAAGCCTCGTCCTTTGCGGTGCGGGCCATCCGGCGGGTGGACGGCCGCGTGCCGGTGGTGGTGGGGGTGAGCGCCGGCGGTCTGGCGCCCATGGCCGAACTGACGCGGCGCGTGATGGGCGCGGGCGCGGCGGGGGTGCTGGTGGCTCCTCCCGCCGGCCTCCGGACGGACGACCAGATCTTCGACTACTTCCGGGGCGTCGTCGACGTGCTCGGCCCGGACGTGCCGGTCATCTACCAGGACTACCCGCCGACGACCAATGTCTTCCTGTCGTCCACGTTGTTCCTGCGCATGGTGCGGGCATTCGCCACGATGGTGATGCTCAAGCTCGAAGACTGCCCCGGGCTCGACAAGCTGACGCGGATCCGCGCCGACAGCGAGCGCGACCGACTGCGCCGCGTCAGCGTGGTGGCGGGCAATGGCGGCCTCTACTTCCCGCAGTTCCTGGTCCGGGGCGTGGACGGCGCGATGACGGGGTTCGCGTTCCCGGACATGCTGGTACAGGTGTACGAGCGGTTCGTGGCCGGCGACCGTGACGGCGCCTAGGATCTGTTCGACGCGTACCTGCCGCTCGTCGTCTACGAGCAGCAGCCCGGATACGGCCTGGCTGTGCGCAAGGAGATCCTGCGCCGGCGCGGCGCCATCCGCTGCGCGGCCACGCGGGCGCCCGGGCCCCGCCTGCGGCCGGCCGATGCGGCCGAGATTGACGCGTTGGTCGGGCGGCTGGAACGCCGCCTCGGAGGGCGCTGAGATGTTCGACCTGGTGGTGCGCGGCGGCACAGTCGCCACCGAGGCCGGCACCGAATGCGCCGATGTCGGCATCTCCGGCGGGGTCATCACGGCCTGCGGCCGCCGCCTGGGACCCGGGACTCGCGAGATCGATGCCACGGGGCGCCTGGTCCTGCCGGGCGGCGTCGACGCGCACTGTCATGTCGATCAGAAGTCGTCGAGCGGATTGATGACCGCCGACGATTTCTTCACCGCCGGCGTGTCGGCGGCCTGCGGCGGCACCACCACGATCATCCCGTTCGCCGCCCAGCACCGGGGCCAGTCGCTGCGCGCCGTCGTCGAGGCGTACCACGAGCGCGCCCGATCGCGGGCGTTCGTCGACTACGGGTTCCACCTGATCGTGTCGGATCCGACGCCCGCCGTCCTGGAGGAGGAACTCCCGGGCCTGGTGGCCGACGGCTGTCCGTCGCTGAAGGTCTACATGACCTACGACGCGCTGAAGGTCACCGACCGGCAGATGCTCGCCATCTTCGACGCGGCCCGGCGGGCAGGCGCCATCGTGCTGGTGCATGCCGAGAACAGCGACGCCGTGGCGTGGGCCACCGGGCGCCTGCTGGCGCAGGGACTGACCGAGCCGCGCTGCCACCCGGCGTCGCGACCGGCGGCGGCAGAAGGCGAGGCGACGAACCGTGCCATCGCCCTGGCCGAACTCGCCGGCGCCGACGTGTTCATCGTCCACGTCTCGTGCCGCGAGGCGCTCGCGCCCATCGCGGCCGCCCGCGCGCGCGGTGCGCGCGTGTGGGCCGAAACCTGCCCGCAGTACCTCGTGCTGACCGCGGCCGACATGGATCTGCCCGGGTTCGACATGGCGCGGTTCATCTGCAGCCCGCCGCTGCGGAACCGGGACGATCAGGACGCGTTGTGGGGCGCGCTGGCCGACGGCCAGCTGGACCTCGTAGCATCGGACCACGCGCCGTACCGCCTGCGCGATCCGCTGGGGAAGATGGTGCACGGTGAGGATGCGCCCTTCACGAAGATCCCCAACGGCATCTCCGGCCTCGAACTGCGGATGCCGCTGGTGTATTCGGCAGGCGTCCGGACCGGGCGGATCGCGCTCGCGCAGTTCGTGGCGCTGACCGCGACGAACCCCGCGCGGATCCACGGACTCTACCCGCGCAAGGGCACGATCGCGCCAGGCAGCGACGCCGACCTGGCGATTTGGGACACCGGCCTCGAGCGCGTCGTGGCGCAGGCGGACCTGCACGACGCGATGGACGACTCGCCGTTCGAGGGGCGCGTCGTGACGGGCTGGCCCGTGACGACGATCGCCCGGGGTGAGATCGTGTGGCACGCGGGGAAAGTTGCGGGCGAGCCCGGGCGCGGCCGGTTCGTGGCTCGCACGTCGAGATTGGCGTAGCGTCCGCCAGAGGCTCAGGTCGCCGACATCGCCCCGGCCACGCGCGCGGTGACGGACTGGGCCGAAATCACGGGATGGCCCGACGCGCGAGCCAACTCGCGGCGCGAGTCCTCGCCGTGGCCCATGCAGTCGAGGACGACCAGTTCGATGGCCGCGTCGGCCAGTTCCCGGCCTGCGCGCGCGAGGGCATCGGCGTCGCCGGGGGCGGCCCAGGTGACAGTTGCCGCAAACCCGTCGGCCTGCCACTTGGCGCGCGCCGCATCAACCTGCCCCGGCACCGGCGTCACCACGCCGATGTTTCGCGTCTGCATCATCTCAGCCGCACACGCAGGAACCAGGCGGCCCGGCCGCAGAACGGGCACCGGGCACACGATGTCGGGAAAATCCCCCGCGCACCAGACGACGACCAGTCGCGCACCCGCTGCGGCAAGGTCGGCCGCGCAGGCCGTGACGCGCGGCACGAGCGCCTGGAGCGGTACTTCGGCGGTCGCACCATCGGCCAGCCGCACCAGCAGCGGATACAGCCCGTCCCGGTTCTCGAGCAGCCGGATCTCCTCACGCGTCAGGCCATCCAGGGCGCCGACGGTACGGATCGCCGTCCCGCCGGCGTAGGGGCGGCACGCACGCACGCTCGATGTCGGGGCGCGGGGTCTGGCCGATGGTCACGATGCCAAGCATCTGTCCTCACACAGTAAAGGTCCTGGTGCGACGTGCACAGCCCGGCGTCGGCCTGTCACGCACGCTCACGACGAATCCTACCCCAGTCGCCAGGGTGCCGACGCGACCGCTGACGGATCGTCGCTCTCCGGCCGCGCCTTCGCCAGGCGTCACGTCTGAGCGCGGGATCCATGCTAACGTGCTGAACTGCGTGCAGTGCCGGCCGCGCAGGCCGGGTGGTTCCGCAGAAAGGCGTGCGCCATGAGCAGCATCGTGAAGTTCGGCGAGGACGTCGACGGCTACAGCATACCCGTCCTGAACGAGCGCGAGATTCGGGCCGCCGCCGGACTGCTGTTCCTGATGATGTTCATCGCCATCGTGGCGGCCGTCACCAAGGGGAGTTTCCTGCTCCTGAAGTACGCCATCGCGATCTTCCTGCCGGACATGCTTATCCGCGTCTTCATCAACCCGAGGTTTTCGCCCTCGTTGATCCTGGGGCGCCTCATCGTCAGGAACCAGGTGCCCGAGTACGTCGGCGCGCCGCAGAAGCGGTACGCGTGGATCATCGGCGTCGTCCTGGCGTCGGCGATGTTCATCCTGGTGAACGTGATGAACACCTACAGCCCGATCTCGGGGCTGATCTGCCTTGCGTGCCTCGTCTTCCTGTTCTTCGAGACGGCCTTCGGGATCTGCCTGGGCTGTAAGTTCTACGCGCTGCTCTATCGGGAGAAGGCCCAGTACTGCCCTGGAGAGGTCTGCGAGCGAGGCGCGCGCCAGAAGATCCAGACGACCTCAGGGGCCCAGGTGCTCATCGCCATCGGGTTCGTCGCGTATGTCGCCCTCGTGGTCTTCCTGTTCAACGACTCGTTCGGCGTGAAGCCGCACGCCTTGTTCCCCCGGTAGGCGGAACGGCCGGCTGCGCGCCAGCCATCAAGTTCGTGCGCTACATCGACGTCGATCAGAAAGACTGCGCGGCGCAAGACTTCCTGCGCTGGTTCGTGTCCTGGGACGTCACCGGAAACCCCGGCGGGTTCACCCTTCGTTTCCCGGGTCTGCTACAGTTCCGCTGCATCGGGGTCACGAATACGAGACAATCTGCCTGGCGGATTGCCGGGCGGCCTGCGACGTCGCCCTGGAAGGGGGGGACATATGGATCGAAAGGAATTCCTGAAGAGCGCGTGCGGACTCGGGGTGTGCGGATGCGTGCTGAGCTTGCTCGACCCGCCCGAGGCGATCGCTGCCGCAGCGGCGCAGGCCCAGGACCAGCGGCTGGCGTTCGCCCGCTATCAGGTGGCGAAGATGGTCGGCTACATGGCCGCCGATCCGACCGCACCTGCCTGCGCGCGGATCCTCGAGAACACCGGCCGGGAATGCGCCAGGCTTGGGTGGCTGAAGGCGAGTGCAGTTGCCCGCTGGTCGACAGCAAGCGAACGCCGCCGTTCTTCTGCAACTGCTCCGTGGGGTACCAAAAGGAATCGTTTGAGACTGTCTTCGGGCGACCGGTCCAGGCCGCGCTCAAAGCGTCGAAGCTCGGCGGCAGCAAGCGGTGCACCTTCGAAGTCACGCTGTCGTAGGCACCTGCACGAAGAGACATCTCGGGGCGTCGGAAACGGCGGGAACGATCTGTGCGAGAGCCACGCTGAGGCGTGATGAGGGATACCTCAGTGCCGGCGCGGTCTGCGGGGCTCATCCAGTGCGGCAACCCGCAAGAGAAGCGAGCGGCGTGGCTCTTCGC
>JAPKZP010000033.1 GCA_026393735.1 Acidobacteriota bacterium | reverse complement strand
GAGCCACCGGCGCACGTTCATCGTCGAGGTGATGGGCCGGCACTGCGGCTACCTTGCGCTCATGGGCGCCATTGCGACGGGCGCGGACGCCGTGTTCATCCCCGAATGCCCGCCCACGGTTGACGACTGGGGCGCCGAGATCGTGGCGCGCCTCAAGGCCGGCCGGGCGGCGGGGCGGCGTGATTCGATTGTCGTACTGGCCGAGGGCGCCACCGACCGGCATGGCACCGCGATCACGACGGAACGCCTGCGCGAGGTGCTCCGGGCCGGCTTGGGGGAAGCCGTCCGCGTGACGGTGCTCGGACACGTCCAGCGCGGCGGTGCGCCAAGCGCCTTCGACCGCAACCTCGGGACGACGATGGGGTATGCGGCAATAGAGACGATTCTGTCGGGCGAGGCCGAACACGAGTCGCTCGTCATGGGCATCCGCGGCAACCGCGTGGTCCGGATCCCGCTCGAGGAATGCGTCGCGAACTCCCGTTCGATCAACGAGCTGCTGACGGCGCGCGAGTACGACCGGGCGCTCGAACAGCGAGGCCGGAGCTTCAACGACGCGCTGCGCACGTTCAACACACTGCTGAAGGCCCTGCCGCATCCGCCGCAGCCCGGCAAGCGGCGCCTGCGAATCGGCGTCCTCCACGCCGGCGCCCCCGCACCGGGCATGAACACCGCCGTGCGCGCCGCCGTGCGCCTCGCGATCGACGACGGGCACGTCATGCTCGGCATGCGCCGCGGCATCCTCGGCCTGATCCACGGCGATGTGGCCGAGCTGGACTGGATGAGCGTCAACGGCTGGGCGCCGATGGGCGGGGCCGAACTGGGCACGGCCCGCGACGTGCCGTCCGGCCGCGACTTCTACGCCATCGCGCGGACCATCGAGCAGTACGCCATCGACGGGCTCCTCATCGTCGGCGGCTGGGAAGCGTACGAGAGCGCGTACCGGCTCTTCGAGGAACGGAAGAACTATCCCGCGTTCGACATTCCGATCGTCTGCGTGCCGGCGACGATCGACAACAACCTGCCGGGCACGGAGCTGAGCATCGGCGCCGACACGGCACTGAACAACATCGTGAGCGTGGTCGACAAGATCAAGCAGTCGGCCGTCGCCGAACAGCGCTGCTACGTCGTCGAAGTCATGGGCCGGCGCTGCGGCTACCTCGCGCTCATGAGCGGCCTGGCGACGGGCGCCGAGCGCGTGTACCTCCACGAGGAGGGCGTCACACTGAAGATCCTGGAAGACGATCTCGCCATGCTCGTCAGAGGCTTCACGCTGGGCAAGCGGCTGGGCCTGATGATCCGGAACGAGAACGCGAACGACGTGTACGACACCGGGTTCATGTGTGCACTGTTCGAGGAAGAAGGCGGCGGGCTGTTCGACGTCCGCCAGAGCATCCTCGGACACCTGCAGCAGGGTGGCGACCCTTCGCCGTTCGACCGCATCCAGGCCACACGGCTCGCCCGGCTCAGCCTCCGGTTCCTCATCGAGCAAGCCAGCGCGGGCAAGACGCCTGCGTCGTTTGTCGGATTCGTCTCCGGCAACGTCGAGTACCACTGGTTCGAGGACTACCCGCGCATGATCGACGAGGCGAACCGGCGGCCGCTACGGCAGTGGTGGCTCGAGCTTCGTGCCATCAACGAGGCGCTCGCGCGGCCGTCGCCCCGCATGCCGCACGCCCCCGCCTGACGGACAAGGGACGGCGTACAGACAACGAGGTCCGGGGCGCTTCGCCCCGGACCTCGTTGTCGTACTCGAAGGCCGTCGGGTCTAGAACCGGCCGCGCAGGCCGCCCCCGACCTGGACGCCTCCCGCCGCGACCTTGATTTCCTGACCGGACGGCGAAATGCTGATTGTGGTGCCGGCGTAGCGGACAAATCCGCCGGCGCCGAACATCTTCGTAATCTTGTAGGTGACGTCG
>JAPKZP010000287.1 GCA_026393735.1 Acidobacteriota bacterium | reverse complement strand
TGGGACGGCACCGCCGGCACAGCGACTGGTTCTGTTCGTGTCGCTGGCGACGGCGCTGGGACTGGCGGTGGCGGTGACGGGAGCACAACGGACGGCGAGAGCGGTGCCGACGCGGGAGCGGGCACCGCCGCCGGGGGCTTCAGCAATGCCGGCTGGGACGGCACCGCCGGCACAGCGACTGGTTCTGTTCGTGTCGCTGGCGGCGGCACTGGGGCTGGCGGTGGCGCCGGGACTGGCGGTGGCTGCGGCGGCGCACCAGCCGAGGCAGGGGTCGGCGCCGCAGGGGGTGGTTGCGCTGGTTGCGCCGGGACCTGCGTCACTCGGGGCTGGGAGGTGTGTGCCGGCGGCGGCAGTGGCTGAGGCGGAGCACTGGCCACAGTTGCGGACGGCGTCGGTCGCATCGCTGCCGCCGGAGCGGCAGCCGCTGGCGTTGCACTCTCGGCAGGTTGTGTGGCTTTCACGGCCGGCGTAGTCACCGCAGGTGACTCCATCGGCTGCGCCCCTGCCAGGGCCGGCGCAGGAATCGGCCCGCTGCCCTGGTACCGACCCTTGATCTGGCTGAATGCGGCAGAGTCGTCCCGGAGCTTGTTGGGCACGGGGGGAAACGCGCTGGCATAACCGGCTGCTACAAGCGCCCGGTCGGGTGGAACTCGAACACCCGCCGAGCCACTTCGCGCCATCTCCTCCAATATCTTCGGTAATGCGCGCGGGTCGTATCCCGCGTTGAACAGGAGGTGCTCTGCGTACCGGTCGGCTTCCGATTCTTCGGCTGCCCCGAACGCGGTGCTGATCAGTTTCGAGGCGCTCGACGCGATGATCGTGTTCGCCTTCGCCAGCAGGTCGTTGTGCCGCGTCACGGCGGAGACAAGGCGGTTGATCAGGGCCTGCTGCTGCATCTCGCTCAACAGCCGCCGCGCCGCGTGGTGAGCATAGGCATGTCCGAGATCGTGCGCAATCGCCGCGGCCAGATCGGTCTCCGACGCGGCAAAGCGGAGCAGCGCCGTGGTCGCCACGACCTTGCCCGGAAGCGACGGTGCCGCAATGTCCTGGGTGTCGATCAGCGCGACCTGGACGTTGCCCGCAAGCCCGGGGCTCGCCGATACCAGCCGGGAGGTGATTTGACGCACAAAGGACTCAGCCTCGGGGTCGGATGCAGGGCGGACTAGCGTGCGCAGCATGGCGAACGCCTCGTCTCCCATCCGCGACTCCTGGTCGGGCGTCAACTGGAAGATCGTTTCGCTGCGAAACGTCGTCAGACTCCGCGCCTGCAACCGCGAGGCGGCGCTCGTGAAGAACGACACCAGGCTGCTCCATGAGCCCACGAGCCTCTGTTGGCATGACGAGAGAGCGGTTGACGCCTCGGCCCGCTGTTGATCGGGCTTGGACGGGTTGTCGATGATGGTCCGCAGGATGCGGGTTGCCTCAGCGAAGCGATCCTGCTGGCAAAGCGTGACGGCCTGGCTGGTGGTCTGCGCCGGCGCGGGGCGCGGGATACCGAAGGAGGCCAGCCACAGACAGACCAGAACCTTCCCGGCGCACGAATGAGGTTTCTTCATGAGCCGATCTCCCGCGGGGGCCTGGGAGATTCTACATCCGATGGCGTCTACGCGGGGCTGCCGCGCATGATCACCCGCTTCTGCGGCGTCCTGGGCGCGTCGAGCATCGCCTTCAGCGGCAGCGGCTTCTTGTCGCGCGTGACGGCAATCGTCACCTCGCCCTGCTTGTCTTCAAGCTGCTCGACGAGCTCGCTCGCCGACGTCACGGCCTTCTCGTTCACGGCCGTAATCACGTCGCCGGCCTTGATCCCCGCTTTCACCGCCGGGGTGTCCGCGTCCACGCTCGCCACGAGCACGCCGGCCTTAACGCCGAAGTACGCCGCGAGGTCTGGCGTCAGTTCCTGGACGCGCACGCCCAGTCGGCCGCGACCCTGTGACAGATGCATCTCCAGCGGCCCGGCGGCGTCGTCGCCAAACCACATGAAGTTGCCGCCGGCGCCAGGACCCGGCATCCGCCGCTCGAAGTGGAACTGCCGCATGTCGTCCCGAAGCCCCTGCTTTTCGCGTTCAACGTCACCGCGGATCTGGTCCTCGTTGACGAACACGCGGGCCTCGTCTTTCGGTTCCGCCGGCGTCACGTCGAGGTCCATCCGCTTGCCGTCGCGCATCACGGCCATCTTCACCGTACGGCCGGGGACTGTCTCTCGCACGAGGCGCGTGAGCTGCTGGGCGCTGCGGACATGCTCCCCGTCGAACTGGACGACGACGTCGTTCGCCTTCAGGCCGGCTTTCTCGGCCGCAGACTCCTTCAACACGCCGATCACGGCCACTCCGGTCTGTGATGCCAGTTTCAGCTTCGCCACGTCGTCTTGCGCGACATCCCGGATTTCCACTCCCAGGCGCGGTCCGCCCTCGAACACGCTCGTGAGCGCCGGTGTCATCGACCTGCGCACGACGATGTTCGGCTCCTGCCCATCAACCCTCTGGACGGTCACCGTCATCGGCTCGCCGGAGCCCGCCTTTTGAATGGTGACAGTCTGCTTTTCGATCTGCTGATCGACCTTCTTGTCCGCTGGCTTGTCCTGTGGTCCGGCAGCCACGACGGATGGCATCGTGAGGAAAGTGGCCACGGCCGCCACTCCCAGCGCCGCCGCCGCGACGCCAATCGTTCTTCTTGCCTGCATATCAAACCTCCGGAAAACGGGGTGGATCAATTACATCAGGTCAGACGCTGACGGGAGCCGTCTGGCCGGAGAATGGCGCCCGCGTCCCGCGCAGAAACCTCTCCCGGAGAGGTTGTTCGATGTCGTGTCCAAACCTCTCCGGGAGAGGTTATTCATCCTTCTATCGCCTTTCCCTGCAACTAATTGCTTGAAGTGCCGATATGGACGACGTGCACTCTCGGGCCCTGGTCCACAGACCATAATCCCGAACAGGTGTTTTGTTTTGGTGGTCTGTCGGGGTGTCAGCCTTCGCGTCTGACCGCGAAATCTGACCACACATCAGGCTCTGGACTGACGCAGAACGCAACAGGCTGAACAGAGAAGATGAGCCGTAAGTCAATCATTCTGCTTGGGTTATCTGCCGTCGTGACGGCGGCCGCGGCAGGGTGGGTTCTGATCACGCCCGACAACCCGCTGACCGACTTCTTCCGCCGAAAGATCTCTGACGTCGACGCCCGCATCGTCATCGGCCCCTATCCGGGCGAGGAGGACTTCAGGCTCCTTAAACAGCACAAGGTCGGCCTCATCGTGTCCTTGCTGAACCCGGCTATCCCCTACGAAGGCACCCTGTTGGAGCGGGAACAGGCCCTCGCTGCGAAGTACCAGATCCCGCTCAAGAGCTTCCCGATGTCGAGCATCCTCGGCCAGAAGTTCGGCAACGAGTACGACACCAGCGCCGAGAGAGCCGCCACCGCCATCGCCTCGAGCCCCGAGAAGGTCTATCTGCATTGCTACCTGGGCTTGCATCGCATCCAGTCCGTGCGCAACCTGCTGGCCGCCAGGGGCGTCCAGGCGGGCACTTACTCGGTGCGGGCGGGCGAGCGGGACAAGGCCTCGTCGCTCACCGACATGGCGGAGGCCGCTTACAACAACCGCCAGTATCAGGCGGCCCTCGATGCCCTCGCGAAGATCGACGAAAACCAGCTCACGGGCAACGCCCGGATTCTGCGCGCGTGGAGCTACTACCGCATCGGCAACGTGCCGCAGGCGCACGCCCTCTTCCAGTCCCTGCTGAGCGTGGACCCCGGCAGCGCCCAGGCGGCTATCGGCTTGGGCTACTGCGCGTACCGGCAGAACGACTACGCCACCGCGGAGCAGCAATTTCAGGCCGCGTTGCGCTCGCTCCCGGACGATGCCGACGCCCTGGGAGGCCTCGGCCTCACGTACTATCGGGCTGACCGGCTCGACGAGGCCGCCGCGAAGCTCGAAGCCGCCCTGAAGCTGACGCCCGATAACCAGGAACTGCGCGACATCCTCGAACGCGTGAGGGCCAAGCGATGACGCCACTAGATCCGAACGACGTGCCAGCGGCGGTTGACCCCGACGATCCCGAGTCCGCCATGCGCGATGCACGGCAGCGTTTCATTGCCGCGTTCCCGAAGCGCTCCGATTCGATCGGTTTCATGCTGGGCGTGGTCTCGACGATCGGCGTCCGCGGTCCGCTCGCGCCGCTTCGCCAGATCGTCCACCGCACGGCCGGCCTTGCAGGCACGCTGGGCTTCCCCAACGTGTCGATCAGTGCGCGCCAGCTCGAGGAGCTTCTCGATGGCGTGGAGTCGGGTGCCTTCGACCCGAGCATGGCCAACCAGGTCTTCGACGCGCTGGAGCAGGCCTTCACCGACGACCTTGCCAGCCCGCCCGACTGGGTGGGCTCGGAGTCGGCCGCGGGCGGCAACCGCCGCGTGATGGTGGTCGAAGACGACGAAGACCAGCGCGAAGTGGTGTGCATCAACCTGCGTAGCGCGGGTTACGTGGCCATTCCCGTGCCGGCCGGCGACCAGGCGCTCGAGGTCGCGAAGGTCCAGCGTCCTGATCTCATCCTGCTCGACGCGAACCTGCCCGGCATGGATGGCTACACCGTCTGCCGGCTGCTCAAGATGGACCCGGATCTCGCGGGCACCCCGGTCATCTTCATGACCGTGCGTGCCAGTCTCGACGACCGCATGGTCGGCCTGATGCTCGGCGCGGACGACTATCTCATCAAGCCTGTTGAGATGCCGGAGCTGATGCTGCGCATCCAGGTGTTGCTGTCGCGCCGGACGCACAGGCATCTCGCGCCCATTGCTCCGTCGGCCGCACTGCCAGCCGACCAGCGCGAGCTCGACTTCGAGAGCTTCGCCGCCCTCGCGCGAGAACAACTCGGCATGCTGCCGGGCACGCTCGCCCTCATCAAGCTGCCCGAAGCGCGCTTGATCGAGACCTACGCCGCCCTGCGCGCCGAATCGCGCCGACGCGACATCGTCGCGTGCTACGACCCGTCGCACCTCATTCTGTTGCTGGTCGAGATGCCCCCGGCGAAGGCGCGCGATCGTCTCACCGAGGTCCTCTCGCGCCTCGGTCCTGGCGATCCGCCGCGCTTCCAGGTCGGCCTCGCCTCGTCGGCCGCCGGCGGCTCGAAGACCTTCGAGGCCATGCTGAACGAGGCCGACCAGGCGATCGCCGTGGCCCGCCAGCGTGTCATGCTGGTGGCTTCGCTTGACGACGGGGCGGCCGCGGCCCCGGCCGGACAGGAGCGGCGCGGAACCGTCGTGATCGCGGATGACGACCCGGAGGTCATGCGCCTCATCGACGCCCAGCTGCGCGCGGGCGGCTACAGGACCATTCTCGCAGTCGACGGCAGCGAGGCCATCGCCGCAGTGGAGCAAGCGCGGCCGGACATGCTCATTGTCGACATGATGATGCCGCGCATGACGGGCTTCGACGTGCTCTCGGCCGTGCGGCATCAGCCGGCCCGGCCACGGGTGATCGTGCTGTCCGCGCGCGGCCGCGAACAGGACATCACGCGTGCCTTCGCGCTGGGCGCCGACGACTACATCACCAAGCCCTTCAGCCCGCAGGAGCTGCTGGCGCGCATGGAACGATTGTTGAGATAGGTGACAATGTTCGAGCGCATCGCCTCTCTCTTCGTCTCCGTCCTCATCCCGTTCCTGGTGGTGAGCACCCTCGTGCTCATCACGATGCTCGTGTTCCTCGTGCTGCAGCGCGTCGTCGACGAGTTTCAGTTCCAGCGTCGCAAGCGCCTCACTGCGCGCTACCGGCCCGTCGTCGACGCGCTGCTCAGCCCCGATCGCAGCGACGACGCCCTTCTGGCGCTCGCGCGCGTCCCGCGCGCCGACCGCGACGTCATCGAGACGATGCTGCTGAAGCCCCTCGCGCTCGCCACCGGCTCGTTCGTCGATCGCCTGCGCGAAGGCGCGCGGGCCACGGGTCTGGTCGAGGACTGGGCCCACAACCTGTCGCACTCGAAGTGGTGGGTGCGCGCCGAGGCGGCCCGCGCGCTGGGCCTCGTCCGCGAAAGCCGCGCGCTGCCCCTCGTCTTCAAGGCCCTCGACGATGAGCACGAAGAGGTGCGGGCAGCGGCGGTCGAAGCTCTCGGCCTCATCGGCCAGAGGCAGGCCATTCCGGTGCTTCTCGAGCGGTTGCCCGATGAAACGCGCCACCAGCGCGCCCGCATTGTCGAGGCGTTGCGCGAGTTCGGCGACGTCGCGACGCCGGCGCTCGTCGAGCACGCGAGGAAGCGGCCGGGCGATGCCGTCGTCGTCGCCGACATCCTGGGCCTGATTGGCGGCCATGTGGCGGCCGAAGAGCTTCAGGCCTGGATGAACAGCCCCGACGGCGCCGTACGAACGGCGGCCTTGCGCGGCCTCGGCACCATCGGGTTGGACGATGACGGTGCGGTCGTGGCGATGCAGGCGCTGGAAGACGCCGAGGTGGATGTGCGCGCGATGGCCGCCCGTGCGATTGGCCGGGCGACGCGCCATGAGGCCGCGCCGACACTCGCGCGCCATCTGGACGATGAGTGGGTGGTGGCCGCCAGTTGCGCGGATGCGCTGCGGCGGCTGGGACGTCCCGGCCTTGACGCCCTGCAGGCCCGCGCCGGCGATCCCGGATACGCGGGCGACCTGGTCCGCCAGATGCTGTGGGAACGCCGCACGGCGACGGCGGGAGCCTGACATGCTGCGCGACTGGACCATCGGCGCTCTCGAGATCTTCGACCTTCTGCTGCTCGCCTACTTCCTCGTCATCAACACGATCTATCTCGTGTTCTCGCTGGTCGCGTACGGGCAACTCCGCCATCACCGTAAGCGCTGGACCGCCCGCGAACTCGGCGCCGTCATGCGTTCGCCGGCAACGCCGGGCATCTCCGTCCTCGTGCCGGCGTTCAACGAGGCGCTGAATGTCGTCGAGAGCGTGCGCTCGCTGCTCTTTCTCAACTATCCCCAATTCGAGGTCATCGTCGTCAACGACGGGTCTACGGACGGCACGCTCGACCTGGTCGTCGAGGGGTTCGAACTGGTGCGGGCGCCCGTCAGCTACAAGCAGGCTGTCGAGACGTCGCCCGTGCGCGCCGTGTACCGGTCAATTTCCGGCCAGGACCTGACGGCAATTGACAAGGTGAACGGCGGGAAGGCCGACGCAATCAATGCGGGCCTGAACGCGGCCCGCTATCCGCTGGTCTGCGTCATCGACGCCGATTCCGTGCTCGAGGAGCACTCGCTGACGCGCGCCGTGCTGCCGTTCATCGAGAACCCGACGACCGTGGCCGTCGGCGGGATCGTCCGTCTGGCGAACGGCTGCAAGATCGATCACGGCCGGGTCGTTGAGGTCGGTCTGCCGAAGAGCCACCTGGCGACCTTTCAGGTGGTCGAGTACCTGCGCGCGTTCCTGGCGGGACGCGTCACGCTGTCGATGATGAACGGCCTGATGATCATTTCCGGGGCGTTCGGCGTCTTCAAGCGCGCGTCGGTTGTCGCCGTCGGGGGCTTCCGCCAGGACACCGTCGGCGAAGACATGGAGCTCGTCGCCAAACTGCATAGCTACTACCGCGAGCGCGGCGAGAAGTACCGCATCGTCTTCCAGCCCGATCCCGTGTGCTGGACCGAAGCGCCCGAGACGATTCGCACGCTGGCGCGCCAGCGCGATCGCTGGCAGCGCGGGACGTTGCAGGTCCTGAGCCTCCACTGGCGGCTCTTCTGCAATCCTCGCTACGGCCTGCTCGGCCTGTTCGTCATCCCATACTACGTGCTGTTCGAGGGCATTGGCCCGATCATCGAGCTCTTCGGGTACGTGTTCACGATCCTGGCTGTGGCCTTCGGCCTGATCAACTGGACGTTTGCCGTCCTGCTGTTCCTGTCGGCGGTCGTCTATGGAGCCATGATCTCCCTCGCGTCGGTTATCCTCGAGGAGGTGTCGTTCCGCCGCTACCCCCGGCTGGGCGATCTGCTGCGGCTGGCGTTCTACGGCGTGCTCGAGAATTTCGGGTACCGGCAGATGGCCACCTGGTGGCGCGTGCGCGGCGTGTTCCGCTTTCTGAACGGCGAACGGGGCTGGGGCGACATGACGCGGAAGGGTTTCGAAAAGGTCAACAATGAAGGTTCTACTGGCTGAAGATGAACCGGATGTGCAGCTGATCGCGCGGCTGTCCTTGAAGAAGGCGGGGTTCACCGTCGTCACCGTCAACAACGGGGTCGAGCTCCTCGCGCGGGTTCAGGCGGAGCAGCCGGATGCCGTGCTGCTCGACTGGATGATGCCGGAAATGGATGGGTTCGAGACGTGCAAGCGTCTCAAGGGCGACCCGGCCACGAAGGACATTCCCGTGATCTTCCTCACCGCGAAGGTGCAGGAAACGGAAGTGGCGAAGGCGCTGGCGCTCGGCGCCATGGGCTGTATCGGTAAGCCCTTCGATGCATTGACACTGGGCCAGCAAGTGATGACGATTCTGGGCAGGTAAGTGAGCATTCGCGCGCGCATCTTCACCGTGATCGGCTTTGTCGTGGCCGCCGCGTTCGTGCAGACGCTGTACGTCGTGCAGCTCGAAAGCGAACGCGGGGTGATGAATGCCGCCATGGATCGTGCGCTCTGGCGCTACGAGAACCAGTCGAAGCTCGTCCAACTCGTCGTCGAGCTCGACAGCGTGCAGCGCGCCGCCGTGCTCACGGGCGATCCCTCCCTGCGGCTCGAGTACGAGCGCCTGTGGGGCGTGTACGAGCGCACCGTCACGCTGCTGCCCCAGTACATCGACGAGCCCGAGCACCGCCGGGAGCTGGCCGCGCTCGACACGCTCATCCGCGACTGGCATACGAACGTTTCGCTGGTCCTGCTGCCGATCGCCGGCCGTCAGGGAGACATCGCGCGCCGGGCCGAGGAGGTCAGCACGCTGCGCATGCGGCGCATCCGTGGCGATCTCGACCGCTTCGAGACTCGCGAGCGCAACCGCCTCACCGACCAGCGCATCACCGCCAACAGCCAGTCGCTGAAGGCCACGCTGCTGACGCTGGCGATTCCCGCGGTGGCGGTCGTTCTGTTGCTGGCGCTCGTCGCGTTCGTCGCGCGCATCCTGCTCGATCCCCTGGCGGCCGTCGCACAGTCCGCCCGGCAGATCTCCGGCGGGAACTTCGACGTGTCGCTGCCTCCGGCGTCGCGCGACGAGATCGGGGCGCTCGTGCGGGCCTTCCGCGAGATGACGACGGCCGTGCAGCGCCGCCAGCGCGATCTGACGGACGCGCTGGCGCGCGAGCGGGAAGTGTCGCAGCTGTACGCCGCGCAGCGCGCCAAGGCCGAGCGCGAGCACGAGCGGTTGCTCGCCACGATCGAGACCGTGCCCGTGGCGCTCGTCCTGATCGACGTCGGGAGCGGCCGTATCCTGCTGCAGAACGCAACCGCGGACGCGCTGATCGGCCGCGAGCCGGAGGATGGGACGGCGCGCCGCGCCTACTGGGAGTCGTTCCAGGTGACGCTGCGAGACGGCATTCCCGTGGATGTTGCGACGCTCGGCCGTGAGCGCATCCTGCGTGGCGAGGTCGTCGTGGGTGAGGAGCTGATTGTCACGCACCCCGACGGCCGCCTGATTCCCATTCTCGTCAGCGCCGCGCCGCTGCGCGATGACCGGGGCGTCATCACCGGCGCTGTCGTCGCGTTCCAGGACATCACGAGCCTGTACGAGGTCGATCGCCTCAAGAACGAGTTCGTGTCGATCGTGTCGCACGAGCTGCGCACGCCGCTCACGTCCATCAAGGGCGCGCTGCAACTGCTGCTCGCCGAGCTGCCGATTGCGGATCCGGATCACGGCACGCTCCTGAACGTGGCGCTGTCGAACACCGACCGCCTTGTGCGCATCATCAACGACATC
>JAPKZP010000765.1 GCA_026393735.1 Acidobacteriota bacterium | reverse complement strand
CAAGGTCGGGAAGTTCAAGGACGCCATCCGGTACTTCCAGCGGGCCCTCGAGTTGAAGCCGGACTACGATCTGGCCGTTATCAACATGGCGAACGCCTATCGCAAGCTGGGCCGCGACGATGCGGCGATGGACGGGTACGAGCACTACCTCACGATGGACCCGAGGAACGCCCACGTCCGATACCAGGTTGGGGAAATCTATCTCGACCGCGGAGACATCCAGCGCGCGGAGCATCATTTCCGCCAGGCCCTCGCAGTCGATCCGCGAGTCGCGTCGGCTCGTAACGCACTGGGCGTGATCGCCATGCAGCGCGGCGATTTCGCGACGGCCGAGCGCGAAGTGCGGGCCGCGCTCGCGATCAAGAGCGACGTGCGGCTGGCGCACTACAATCTGGCGCTGATTGCCGAGGAGCGCGGCGATCTCGCGACCGCCGAGCGCGAATACAAGACCGAACTTCAGCTCTACGCGACGACCTACAAGGCCGCGTTCAATCTCAGCCGGCTGTATGAGCGGCTGGGCCGGGTGACCGATCAGGTCGCCGCACTCAAGCAGTCGATCGAGGCGAACGCCGGCTTTGCCGAAGGACACTTCTACCTCGCCAAGGCGTACCTGGACTCCGGTGCCAACCTCGACGAGGCTGTGCGCCTGGCGCGCAAGGGGCTGGAGATCTCGCCGCAATCGGAGGTCGCTCCGCTCGGGCACTTCGTGATCGCGAGTGTCCTGATGAAGCAGGGTCGCCCTGACGCCGCGGCCCGTGAATTCGACGCCGGACGGGCCCTCGAGGCCCAGTTCGCACGACAGCACAAGTAGCCCATGCCCACACCACCGTCACGCCCGCGTCCCGAGCGCGCCGACTCGCCCGAGCTCGCCGCGTTCCGCCGCCTCAAGGCCGAGCAGCCCGAGCTCGCGGTCGCCGTGGACATGCAGGTCGAGATCGTCGTCCTGCAGCACCGCGCCCAGGCGCGGCTGTCCACGCCGTGGCTCGAATTCGAGGACGCCTGGCTCGCGCGCCAGATGGCCGAGGGCGCCCCCATCGTGCGGTTCGATGAAGTTCGTTTCGACTGGGGCGAGCTCCGCCTGCTCTTCCGGCAGATCTCCGACGTGCTCCGCCGCTACGACGTGGTCGAATCCGCCGACTACGAGGCCCTTCAGCAACTGCAGCGCGGCGGCCGCCCGTCACGCGACGATGTCGCGGCGTGGTACACCGGGGCCGCGCTCCGGCATCGCGCCACGATACCGGAGGAGCCGGGCCTCCCCGAGGTGCTGTCGCAGGTGTTGCCGCTCGCTGCCAGACCCTTCCTCGCGAGAACGGTCGAGACGCTCCACCAGCGCGTCGACCTCGCCGGCTGGTCACACCCGTACTGCCCGTTCTGCGGCGGCGATCCGGAACTTGCCATTCTGCCCGTCACCGGTGAGCGCAAGCTGGCGTGCGGGCGATGCACCGGCATATGGCCGTACGACGCCCACGCCTGTCCGCACTGTGAAGATCGGCGGCCCGGATCTCAGACGTCGTTCGCGAGCCGGGACGGGCACTATCGGCTGATTGCCTGCGACGCCTGCCGCAAGTACGTGAAGGCGTACGACGCCCGCGGGTCCGAGCGGCCGTTCATGCTGGACGTGGACACGATCGCGACGCTGCCGCTCGACGCGGCGGCGCAGCAGCGCGGTTACTCCGGATAAGTCAGTGGCGGTCGGTCGCGGGAGCCTGGTGGATGGGCAACTGACCGCCTTCGTGCCCCAGCAGACCCGGGGTCTTGCCGGCGATCCAGTTGAAGAGGTGCCGCGTCTCCCAGAACCGTCCGGCGTTGGACTTCGCGCCGAGGACCACGACCGCGACGGTCTGGTTCAGATCCGGCAGGCGCAGCAGCGTGGCCAGGCAGTAGCCGGAGCGGGCGATGAACCCGGTCTTGCCGCCGCGCACGTCGATGTCGGGCGAGCGCAGCAACTGGTTCGTACTGTGGATCGTGAGCGCGCGCTTGCTCGTGCGGAACGCGAAGTCGGACGTCCGCATGATACTGGAGACGAATTCGTCGGCGGCGGCGTATGCGATCAGCTTCGCCATGTCGAAGGCCGACGAGACATTCTCCTCGAGCAGGCCGGAGGGGTCCGAATAGTGCGTGCTCTCGAGGCCGAGCTCGACGGCCTTCTCGTTCATCCGCACGACGAATCCCTGTGACCCGTACGGCGACACGCGCGCCAGCGTCCGGGCGGCGGCATTGTCGGACGCGATGAGCAGCAGGTGCAGCAGGTTCTGCACCGACACCCGTTCGTTGGCCCGCAGGTAGGTCGTCGACGCGCCCAGCGTGTCCGCACGCTCCACCATGATGTCCTGCGACAGATCAGGGTTGTCTTCGAGGAAGCACACCGCCGTCATCACCTTGGTGATGCTGGCGATCGAACGCTGGTCGAACGCCTTCTCTTCCCAGAGCACCTGCCCGGTCGCCGGGTTGTAGATGATGGCCGCTTCCGCCTGAATGTCGGGGACGACCACGCCGTCCGCATCGACCTTGAATCTGGGCTGGGCCAGCACCGCCATCTCGCGGGCACGGGCGCGCGCGCTCGCAAGCCGAACGCGACGGGCCTTGGACGCCGCGGCGGAGTAGGTCGTCTTCGGCGTCGGTGTCGCGGGCGCGGGCGCTGACTTCTTCTGAGGAGCCTTCGCGGCCGTCTGTGCGCCCGCCGGAGACACCGCGGCGGCGGCGAAGACGATGCCGCACAGGGCGCTCGTCCGGACCAACCGCCTCAGTTGTGGAAAGCGCGCGTCAGTCATCCGTATCAGCAAGACCAGTAAGCACTTCGCGGCAGATTGTATCAAATCAACGATCGGGCGCAAACGAAAAAGGCTCGCCCGTAGAACGTATCGGCACTAGTCGACGTACATATCGGCACTAGTCGACGCCTTCATAAGGATCCCTGCCGAGGCTCTTCGGCAGGACGTACGGATCGTGGCGTTGCAGTTCGGCGGAGTACTCCAGAAAATCGTCCCACGAGGCGGGTTCGAACCCCACGACCGCGCGGTCCCCTGCCACGATGGACGGCACCTCGCCTCGGCCCGTCATGCTCAGCAGCAGGCGCAGCGCTTCGAAGTCCCGCGATACGTCGAACTCGACGAAGTCCACGCCCCTGGCCACGAGATGGGCGCGCGCCTCCTGGCAATGTGGGCAACCCGGCGTCACGTAGAACTTATTCCTCACGCTCCCCTCCGTCGATGCGGGCACCGGCCAGGGCGATCGTCAGGAGGAACGCCCGCTGGGTGCCGAGGTACGAACCTGTGGCGTCGAACGCTTCGGACCGGGAGTGGCCGCCCACGCCCTGCCCGCCGGCGCCAATCGTGACGGCGGGAATGCCCAGCCCGATGGGCACGTTCGAATCCGTCGAGCCCTCGCCCAGCGTGGCGTCCACGCCGAGGGCCTTCGTCAGCGACCGCGCCATCAGCACGATGTCTGAATCGGCTGCCGTCCGCCCCGCAGGGCGCTCCCCCACCAACTCGATCCGGCTCACGAGACGCCCGCGGCCGCCCCAGCGTTCGTTCTCGGCGGCAAGGGCGTGATCCACCGCTTTGTGGAACCTCGCATCGAGGGACCGCAGCGATGCCGCGTCGGCCGAGCGCATGTCGACCTCCATCCACGCGTCCGACGCGATCGAATTGATGGATGTCCCCCCGCCTATGCGGCCGACGTTGAACGTGGTCTTCGGTTCCCTGGGCACGTCGAAATCGGAGATCTCGGCGATGGCCCGCCCGAGCGCGTGCACCGGATTGGCAAGTCCGAAGGCCCCGTAGCTGTGGCCGCCGGGACCTGACACACTGACCCGGTATCGAACGCTCCCGACGGCGATGTGCGTAATCCCGAGACCCGTGCCATCGAGCGACGCGAACTGCCCGACCCGCCCCTTGAGTGTCTCCCCGAACAGCGCGCGCGCCCCCCGCAGGTCGCCGAGCCCCTCTTCTCCCACCGTCGCCGCGAAGATGACCGGTCGGTCGGTCTTGAGGTCCGAGTGCTGCAGCGTCCGGGCAACCGCCAGCAGGACGGCGAGACCGCGGCAGTCGTCGCCGATCCCGAGGCCGGTCAGCAACGGTCCCGCGCGCGTGATTCGAATGCCGGACTCGTCGGGAAAGACCGTATCGAGGTGAGCCGACAGCACCATGGCTGGGCCCTCGACGGCGCCGGCACGCTCGCCGATCACGTTGCCCGCGGCGTCGATGCGGACGCGCTGGAGGCCGAGCGCCTCGAACCGGGCTCTGATCGCCTCCGCGCGGCGGGCCTCCTTGAACGGCGGCGCCGGCACCTCGCACACGGCCACCTGGTCGTCGACGGTGGCGGGTTCGTCACGTTCGACGACGGCCAGCAGGCGCTTCACCGAAGAGGCCCGAAGCAGTGCGGCCCCGACATCGGGGCCGCTCGGCGTCTGCGCGACGGCCGAGCCGCCCGTTCCAAGTACGAGCAGGATTGTCAGGAGACGGATGCGACAGATCGATGGAGTCTGCATGAGGCCCCACACTATACCGCACAACGATCCAACGGCTGGGATGGCAAATCCAACCGTCCAGAGCGGTGGACGATTTTGCAACGCGTGCAACGAATTGAGACGCACGCTGTTGGCTCAAGATCTGCGCGAGTCGGCCGATATTCTTAGTAGACGGGCGCGATGTGTTCCTTGCGATCGACCGGCGTGCCTGGGCATGAGTTTTGCAACAACTTGATACCAGGAGACGATTATGAGCCTCGTACGGCTCCTCGGCTTTACGACTCTTCCCTGCGGATGCGTGCTGGGTCGCTATCGCGAACTGGCTACCAACCGCGAGGTGGCGTACGTCGAGGAAAAAGGCCAGACCTGTGACGCCCACGCGCACCGTCGGAATCACACGATTCCCACGAGCCGCGTGACGAGCTACGCCTCGCAGCTCGAGACCGCCCAGGCCTCCTGAGTTCCGAGCCCTTTCCTGCCATGCCGGCCGGTGGCGCTGCCCCGGCCGCGACGGACGCGTATTCCCTCCAGACATCGACACGAGACGGGCTGATGCCCGGTACTCATGGCCAGAAAAAGAAAGGCCGGGGCGATCGCTCGCCCCGGCCTTGATCTGTCCCGCCCCGGTTCCAGCCTATTGGAACGTATAGCGGAAGCTCAGCATCATCACATAGACGTCGGACGAGCCCGCCGTCCTCTGGAACGTCTTGCTGATGAGTTCCGGGCCCGAGGCCGTGGTGACCGTTGCCAACCGATACGACAGGGCGTTGTTCGCATCTGCCGCCGGGTTCGTCAGGATGCGGTTCTGGAACATCGAATAGCCGACGCCCCAGCTGTGGTTCAGCAGGTTGCCGAAGTTAGTGATGTCGAGTCGGATCTGTCCGGAGTGGCGCATGCCGCCGATGTTGTGGAACAGATCCTGGGTCAGGCTGAGATCCAGGCGCTTTACGAAGGGATAGAACACGGCGCCGCGCTGGGAATACTCGCCGCGGTGCGCGCTCAGGTACTTGTCCTGACTGATATAGGCATCAAACGCCGCGGCCTGGTCGGCGGCCGTGAACGTCTTCCCGCTCGAGGTGAACGCCACGAAGTTCATCTCGGACGTGCCGCGGGGGATGTAGATCAGGTCGTTGGTCGCGGTGTCACCATTCGCATCTGCGGCGAAGATGTAGCTGGTGTTGCCAGAGGTGCGGGCTTCGAAGAACGCCGACACGGTGGTCGCACCAAAGCCGAAGTACTGCTTGGTATACGTCGTCGTGAGGAAGAATCGGTGCCCGGGGGTATTGGCCGAGTAGCCCAGGGCGGGGTTGTTGGGGTCGTTGTTCATGTAGTTGCCCGTCCACGATCCGGAGGCAATCGAACCCGGGTCGACCGAATTCCTGGACCGGCCGTAGGTGTACGCGCCCTTGAAGTTGAATCCATGCGACGTCGGCTTCGACACGCTGGCCGCGATGTTCCACGAGCGGCCGACGTTCTGATTCCCCAGCACGATGTTCTCGGTAATCTGACTGCCCGGGAGGTTGTTGAGCCGTGACACGCAGGGCACGGCGTTGCCGGCCAGGCCCGTCACGCACGCCGGGATCGCCGCGGTCGCCATCCAGCGCATTCGCGTGTCGGCGCCCGTGAACGCCGACTGAGCCGCCGGCAGGTTGGCGTTGATGTACGACGCGCCGTTCACGTCGCGATTGTAGATGTATTCGAAGGTACCGATGAGCCCCCACGGCAGCTTCTGGTCGACCGCGACGTTGTTCCGCCAGGTCTGCGGAAACTTGAAGTTGGGATCCGTGACCGCGAGGTTGGTGCTGGCCGGGGGCGCACCCGTAACGGACGTCGGCTTGTAGGCGTCGGGATTCGGGTTGAACGGGTAGTTGGTCCAGGCCCCGGCGGTGGTGTCGGTGAACCCGGTCAGCATGCCGGTGTTGCCGATCTGGTTGGAGATCCAGACGAACGCGGGCTTGCCGGTGAAGACGCCTGTGCCGCCGCGAACCTGCGTCATCTGATTCGAATTGACATCCCAGTTGAACCCGACGCGCGGCGACCAGAGCGGCGAGGTCTTCGGCAGCGCCCCCGTGTTGTACTTGATCGGGTTGCCGCCTGCATCGCGGAACGTCATGACGTCAGCCGCCGGGTTGTCGAACGCGGTGTTGCCGAACTTGGCGATATCGACGCGCAAACCGCCGGTGACGGTGAGGTTCGACTTGGGCCGCCATTCGTCCTGCGCGTAGAGACTGGTGTAATAGACGTCCAGCGGCTGGACCGGCTTCTCGACGCCGGGGATGTTCATGTAGCGCACCTGGAACCGCCGGAGCGGGACCGCCGACACCGTCCTGTTCGGGTTCGCCAGGTACCCATTGAGGTCGGCGTAGAAATCCGCCAGCGTGTTGTAGATGTAGGCGCTCTGCTTCCCGGGGAAGAACACGTTCTCGGAATAGTACTTCTCGAACGCGCCACCGAACGTCAGCGAGTGGTGATTGCCGAACTTCGTGAAACTGTCCTGCACCTGGTACGTGTGGTAGCGCAACTCGTTGTTGGGCGTGAACGGTTCGCTGCCGATCGAGGTGTACGCGGTGCCGGCGCCGTCCAGGATGTCCACGAAGGGAAACAACTTGCCGATGTCGCCGCGGCTCTCATCATTCGTCGTGTAGCCGGCGATGAGGTTGTTGGACATCTGCGATCCGATGACGGAGTTCCACTCACCGATGCCCGAACGGATGTTCTCGAGAATCGAGTAGTTCGAGTTCTGGAAGTTCAGAAAGTTGGTGCTGAACGTCCCTCGCCCGTTGCCCAGCGACGCCGAGCTCGAGAGGTTGACCGGCGTCACCGAGTTCAACTGGGTGTACCGGAATGTCACCTTGTTCGAGCCGTTGAGGTTGTAGTCCCCCTTGACCAGGAACGGCTTGGCCGGCGTCGTCTTGCTGATGTTCTCGAACGGCCCCGTGTCGTACTTGAAGTTCGTCGATAGGTACGAACTGAGCGCGGTCAGATCGGACGCGAGCACCCGCGTGATGTTCCCCGCCGGTGTCACGCCGCCCGGATTCGCCAGGTACGTGTTCAGCGGCCGGGTATCTTCCTGCTTCTCGAAGCTCTCGAAGAAGAACAACTTGTTCTTCAGGATCGGGCCGCCTGCCCACTCGCCGATGTTGGTCGTGTCGAACGTGCCGGGGTTGAACGGCAGCCCCTTCGCCTCTTTGCCGACCATCGAGTCGTTGCGCATCCGGTAATAGAAGGAGCCGGTGAACTTGTTCGTCCCGCTGCGCGTGACGGTGTTGACGCCGGCGCCGACGAAGTTGCCCTGGCGCACGTCGAACGGCGCGACGCTGACCTGCACCTGTTCGATCGCCTCGAGCGAAATCGGCGCGACGCCGGTTCTATCGCCCGGCTGGCCGGCCAGCCCGAAGGAGTTGTTGAAGTACGAGCCGTCAACCGTGATGTTGTTCAGCCGGTTGTCCTGGCCCGCGAAGGTGCCGCTCCCCCCGTACTGGGGTGACATGCGGGTCATGTCGTTGATGCGCCCCGACACCGTCGGCAGCACGGAGAGCTCTTCCCGCACCACGGCCGTCGCCGCGCCCGTGTGCGTCGAACTTAAGACCGCATCGGCCTGCGCCGTCACCGTGACGCTCTCGCTCATCGCCACTGTGGCCAGCTTCATACTCAGAT